>JBQEKJ010000331.1:0-2507 GCA_052103835.1 Pauljensenia sp. | reverse complement strand
CAGTGCCACCTGGGCAGCGTCCCCCGCCTCCGTTCCGGGATCATCAACGAGGGCGACCACTGCGACATATCCGTCACCGGCGGTGGACAGCAGGGCCCGGGCCGCCTCGGAGGAGGGATCGGGCAGTGCGAACGGGTCGACCACGGAGTCGACACCCTGGACCTCGAGGAGGCTGCGGTGTCCGTTCGCGAAGTCGGCCACTGCGGTGGGCTCTGCAGCAAGGTCCAGGCCGGAGACGACGACGGTACTGGTCGTCCCGGAGTCGTCGGAACCGTTGCCGGAGGTCAGCTCCGAGACCCTCGCCGACTGGGAACCGGGGACCACGAAGTCGGAGGTCTTCATCCGGTCGAAGAGACCACCCTGCCCGAATCCCCACAGGGCCGCCGTCCCCGCCAGTGCCACCAGCAGCACCCAGCTGACCACGACCAGGACGGGACGGTGGGTGACGACCCGACCGATTCGATCGAACAACGGGACTCCTCAGCTCCTGGCGACTGCGGACGCGACGGGCCCCGACCTTCCGGTCGGGGCGCCACGCCACACCTGACAACGCTACCGAGGAGATACTCACCTCACCATGGGGGAGTCCCTCCGCCAGCAGGCGAGGTTGCTCACGTCCCGCGCACCACACGCCCTGCCCACCAGGGGGACCTCCAGCACAGCCAGGGCCGCGGTCCTTCGGACCCGGCCGATGGTGCCCTCGCCCATGGGCCTCCAACCGGAGGACGTGCAGCGCTACCCTCTACTCCATGGACCCCGACTGGATCGAGCACCGGCGCTCGGGAGACGGCGAGCTGCTCGGCTGGATCCTGCCCGAGGGCGACGGCTTCGTCGCCGTCGACCGCCTGGGACACAGACGCACCCCTGTCCTCGACTGGACGGGGGCCGAGGAGACGCTCGAGGACCTCGGACTGCGCTACCTCGCGGATGCCTACGAACTCCGGATGGAGGACGGGACCTGGCAGCGCGTGCGACTGACCGAGGTCTCCACCGACCACATCCACGTCAAGGACGAGGACTGGGGGGACATCACCGTCCCCCAGGTCACCCACACCCTTCCCTTCCCCGCACCCGCGACCCTGCGCGTGCACGGCACGGCCCCATGAGAACCGCGGACATGCCACCAAGTCCAGCACCAACCCGTGCACCGACCCGCGCACCGGCGACAGCACCGCCCACGACCACACCGCCGACAGCACGACCCTCGACCGCGCCACCGCCCGCGCCGGCTCCCCCCGTCCCCGTCACGCTGTCCGGGCACCGCGCGCTGCGCTGGGGTGGGAACTCCGAGCACGCGCTCCTGGCCGTCCACGGCATGTCGGGGGACAAGGCCGATCCTGTGATCACGGCAGTCGCCCGTGGTGCGGCCCTGGCCGGGTACACGACCATCAGCGTGGACCTGCCCGGGCACGGGGACCGCAGCGACCGGGAAGCGCTGACTCCCTGGGCCCACTGCGGGGAACTGGCCGGAACCGCAGGCGAGGTCTCCGCCGCCCACCGCCGAGTCAGCCTCTTCGCCTGCAGCCTGGGGGCATTCATGGCACTGCACGCACTCGCGCGGACTCCACTCGACCGGGCCCTCTTCGCCTCACCCCTGGTGGACATGGAAGCCTTCATCGCCCGGAGAATGACCCTGCAGGGGATCAGCGAGCGGGAACTGCGGGCCCGCCGCCACGTCCCCCTGGCCGACGGGCAGTCCCTGGACTGGGACTACCTCACCTGGGTCCGTCGCCACCCCGTGCGCTGGCACCACCCCACCAGCGTCCTGTACGGCAGGTCCGACGCCATCGTCCCCCGTCCGGACATCGACTCATTCACGAGGGCGACCGGGGCGCAGCTCCAGGTCATCCCCGCGGGCCACTACCTCCACACGCCCCGTGACCTGGCGGTACTGCGGCACTGGGTGACCGGACGTCTGGCAGACGCGCCTGCTCGACCCACCGGCCCCACCACGCGGGTCGGGGGCCATGACGCTCCAGCTCAACTCCCACAGCACTGACACCGGCCCCACCACGCGGGTCGGAGACCGAGGCCCCGGTGACGGGGGTGCCATGGTCTGGGCAGCCCTGCCCTCCACGGATGTGCCCCGGGAGTGGAGGTCGGCTCGCCCTGGCGCTCAGAAGGTGACCTCTGCGGCCGGAACCACCGCGGCCTCGCGACCGGGTGCGTCCTGGAATGACCAGTAGAGGTTCGTGTGCGCGATGATGCCCTCCGGTGCGGGTGCGCCGTGCTCCCGGAGGTCCTCCGTGGTGTGGGAGTCCCCGACCAGGGTGACGTCGTAGCCGCGGGTGAATGCGCCGTGCAGGGTGGAGCGCACGCAGGCGTCCGTCTGTGCCCCGGTGACGACCAGGCGTCCCACCCCTCGACGGTCGAGGACCTCCTCCAGGTCGGTCGCCTCGAAGGAGTCGCCGTAGTGCTTGGCGATGCGGGGCTCCCCTTCCACCGGGTCCAGTCCCGCCACCAGCTCCCATCCCGAGGAGTTCTCCCGGAGCTCCTCGTCGCTGTGC
>JBQEKJ010000330.1:0-2534 GCA_052103835.1 Pauljensenia sp. | reverse complement strand
GTGCGAGGCGAGGCATGCTCCGAGGTTCCGGAGAGGCGTGTGGCGAGGCGCGCCTCGTGCTTCCACGGAAGCTCACCGGGGCGTGCCTCGGGGTCAGAAGGCGGAGAGGACGACTCCGGTGGTCAGGGCCCGGCCCGAGGCCTCGCCCACCAGACGCCGCACCGAGTCATAGGGCCCCTCCGCCAGCAGCGGCTCCCCGCGCGCCGTCTCCCCGGACCAGCGCAGGACCAGGGACGGATCGGGGATGAACTCCTCCCCCGGCGCCATGATGATGACCGCAGCCGCGTGCACCCTCGGGTCGTCCTCGCTGCGGACCACCACCTCACGCACCGGTGCGAGACGCTCCACGGAGCGCACCAGCTGGCGGCAACGGCGCTCCGAGGCCCGGAACGTCAGCGTGATGTCGGCGGTTCCCACGCCGGGAACTCCGGTCGCGATGGAGTCGACATTGACGCCGCGTGTGGAGAAGACCCCGGCCAACTGGGTGACGGCTCCCGCCCGGTCGGCCGTGCGGACCACTGCCACCCAACCGGGATCATCATCAGGGTCGTCGGTGACCACCGGGGCAGGGATGGCGACCGGGGCAGGGGTGACGACCGGGGCGGGGGCGACGACCGGGGCAGGGATGGCTGTCGGGTCGGACACGCCGCCCCGTTCACCGAGCGGTCCGCCGGTCTCCCCGCCGGTCCTCTCCCCGGCCTGCTCATCCAACTGGTCAGCCATGGTCCACCTCCCCGAGGTAGGTGCTGCAGAGGGCACGGATGTGGGCACTGGTGCTCATCAGCAGCTTCTCCTCATCCGGCGCCAGGTCCGCCAGCAGCGCCCGCGACCACCCCTCAGGTCCGAGCACCACTGGCACACCCAACACGCCTTCGACGGGCTCGCCGCCCAGGGTGATCTCACCGTCCAGGGCGACCTGGCCGGCCACGACGATCTCGCGACCGTCCATGAGGGTCTCCACGAGCTCGACCGTGGCATTGGCCGTTCCCACGGCGGTGCGCGCGCCAGACTGGTGCGTCATCCACGCTCCCACGACCATCCGGACGTCGGGTGGCATGGTCTCGACCAGGTCGAAGGCGGCACCGACGTCCTCACCTGCGACGTCGCGCAGTCGCGCCTGCGCGGCCGCCACCTCCTCACTGAACGAGCCCAGGTCACGCGGACCCCGGATGCGGCGCACCGCCCGGCTACGCTCGTCGACATCCAGCCCTGCCACTCGGACCGAGGACCACAGGGGGACGACTCCGTTGCCGTGCTGGCCTGCGGCGAAGCCGGAGATCCGGTGGCGGCGCATACCCAGCGAGGTCGCGATCTCCCGGCGCAGGCGCAGGGTGTCCAACCACGCCCCCATGCCGATGACCTGGTGACGGTCCAGCACCCGGGAGAGCATGGCAACACCGAGCTCCACGGGGTTGGTGACCATGATGATGACCTCGCGGCCCGAGCCGTACTGCGCGAACGACCTCGCATAGGACTCGAAGACCGCGGCGTTCGTGGCGGCCAGGGCGTCGCGGTCGGCCGAGGCGCCGGGCCTGGGCGGAGCCGTGGCACCCGCTGCGAACACGATCACGTCGGCCACGACCTCGCTGGGGTCCAGGGCGACGTCGATCATGGGGGCGAACTCGTCGTACGCATCCAGCAGGTCCGCGCGGAACCCGTGGACCGCGGGCCCGGAGCTTCCCCCCGCCCGTCCCACCAGTTGCAGCCGGGACGAGGGCGGCAGCACCTGTCGTTCGATGAGCTGGATGCAGACCTCCCGCCCGACGGCCCCGGTCGCACCAATCACAGCCACATCCATGTGTGGAACTATAGGCTTCTTTTGCTGATCCTTGAACTTGAAGAGGGTCGCTGCGGTGGTCGCAGGTGTCCGCGAGGCGCTGCACGGACAACGCCCTGCAGGGAACTCATCGCCGCCCGTCCACGACGCGCAACCAGGGTGCAGCCGAATGCCACTCAGCCCAAGGCTGCCCCGAACTCCCGGGCGAATCGGTCCACACGGTCCCAGTCGGTGTAGACCTCGTGGACGCTGGGATCGGTGGGCTTGCCGGTCCGGCTCATGATCAGCTGGATGAGGCGACGGTCGACCGGGTTGTACGTCGGGTAGTCCAGCTCACCGGCGAACACCTCACTCACCGTGGGCTCCCAAGGAGTGCGCTCCAGGAACTTGCGGGTGTAGGCATTGGTGTCGACCTGGTCCTTCCCCTGCTTCGTGGCGACCAGGTTCACCCCGAAGAACGCACTCGGCATGGTGGACAGGACCTCGGCATTGCGCGCCGCGAACCGCCACAGCGCCCTGGAGAAGTAGCCGTACCGGACGGAGGCTCCGACCACGACGCCCTGGTGCCGCGCAGGGTCGACGCGCGTGCCACGCCCCAGCTCCTGCAGCTCGGCGGTGTGCCCGGCCTCCTCCAGCCGGTCCGCGACCCGCTGGGCGATGCGGGTGGTGTGTCCGAAACGGCTGGAGTGCAGGACGAGCAGGTCCACGTGAGGATTCCGATCCCTGGGGTCTTCGCGCAGCTGCGCGCCTTCCCCGA
>JBQEKJ010000329.1:0-2541 GCA_052103835.1 Pauljensenia sp. | reverse complement strand
GGGGAATCACTGTCCGCCCGACCGTCACCGGGCACCTGCCCGTGCAACGCAGTCCCCGTGACGAGGACGGGCAGGCGTGAAACCCCTGTCAGTCGTCCACCTCGTGGTCGCTGCCGTTCTGTCGGCAGCCCTGTCCGCCCTGGGCAGCCTCGTCTCCGTGGGGCTCGGTCACGGTCCCGCCCTCGTCACGCCCTACCTGGCGATCGTCCACGCGGTCCTGGCAATACTCCTCTTCGCCTCGGGACGGGCCGTGCTGCGCATGCGGGAGCACAAGCACACGTGGATGACCCCGATCCTCGCGATGCGCACGGCCGTGGCGGCGCGAGCGGCAGCGTGGGTCGGGTCACTGTCGGTGGGGATCCTCGGGGGAATCGCCGCCGTCGGGGCCACACGTATGGAGGCCTCCTCCATGTCATCCTCTGCGACGGGTGCGGGGATCTCGGCGGTGGCGGCCGTCGTCCTGACCGTGACAGCCGTCGTGGTCGAGCGTTGGTGCACCATCGACACCGACGGGTCCGGTGAGGACGGGAGGGACGTCACGGCCGGCTCTCCCGCCTGATCGGCGTGGGGTCAGGGCCATTGTCCGGAGAGGACCTAGCGTCGGTGTCATGTCAGCGGGACGGGGGAGTGGAACTGTGACACCGAAGGGATCCGGAGGGCGGGGGAGCGGTCACCCGGGCGCGCGGACCTCCGCCAACCTGTGGCCCCGCCGCATCATCACGGGTGTGGCACTCCTCGCCGTCCTGGGGCTTCTCGTTGCCGGCCTCGTGCACCTGGTGGGCGCTGTGACCTCCTCGGCGACTGCGCAGTCCGGACCCGCGCAGTCGGGTGCTGTCCAGTCCGGAGACACACAGTCCGGCTCGGCACGCCCGGGGGGTGGCGCCTCCGACCCGACCGATCTCACGGATGACGACGGCTCCTCGCCGGTGCTGATCAGTGTCTGCACCGCCCAGGACCTGACGGCTGCTCTCAAGTTGCAGGGGTCACCCACGGTCGGGTCCGGCGCCACGTTCGGGATCACGCTGGAGGGCCCCTCCGACCGTCAGTGCTCGACCACCTTCGGCCAGGTGACGATCCGTGTGGTCAGTGGTGACCAGACCCTCTACGACTCAGCCGAATGCGATGATCGGCAGTCGGGGGAGACCCCGCTGCTGTTCACACCCGGACAGGAATGGTCGGGGACCCTGTCCTGGGACGGGCGGACCTACGACGGCTGCACCCCTGTCGACACGGACGGTGACGGGGAGGCCGAGGTCGCAGGAGCCGGGACGTACCGGGTGGAGGCCCACCTGGACGGCGACACCCTGGGGGAGGAAGTCGTCTTCGAGGTCAGATGAGCGCGCAGGGGTGGTCCGGGAGCCCATCCGCCCCCGGGCCAGGGGCCGGACACCCGCGCCCCGGGCCCTGCGGTCCGAGCCCAGTCATCGGGTCCGACCCTGACGCACCCGACGCGTCCGGTCCGCTCCCCGCAGGAGCGGCCACACCAACCCACCATGCCAGAGGCAGCCATGGCGTGCTGACGCTCGAGGTTCTCCTGGATGAGCTTGGCGCGGTAGGGCCCGATGCCCTCGACCTCCTGGAGGTCCTCGACACTGGCCTCACGCAGCTCGGAGAGCGTTCCCCAGTTCTCGGAGATGAGCTTGATGACGTTCCAGGGCAGCCGCGGGACCAGGGACAGGGCACGGATGCCGCGTGGCTGGACCACGCGGTCCAGGTCGGCGACGTCGAAGACCCCCAGACCCAGCACATTGGCGATGGCGGAGAGGTCCACCAGGCGGTCGCCTCCCAGTTCGGACAGATGCGACTCCGCAGCTGCGATGGCGGAGGGATCCCGAATGTAGTCGCGCAGCACCAGGGCGCGTTCGGACGCCGAGCCGCGGACGAGGTCGTCGACCTGGAGCGCCAGCAGGCGACCGTCGGAGCCGAGCTCCTCCAGGTACCCGTTGATCTCGGAGGTGATGCGCCGGATCATCTCCATGCGTTGCATGACGGTGGCAACGTCGCGGATCGTGGCGGAGTCGCGCATCTCCAGGACCGTGAGGGTCTGGAGGACTTCGTCGAGGCGTTGGCTGTAGCGGTCCAGGGTGTCCACCGCGAGGTTCGCGCGCGAGAGCAGGGCCTCGGGCTCCTCGACCGTGTGGTGGAGTTCCCCGACGTAGATCGAGATCAGGCGCATGGAGGCCGACAGGGAGAGGACGGGAAGTCCCGTGTGGCGGGCGGTGCGCTGGGCAGTGCGGTGACGCATGCCGGATTCGTCGGTGGGGATGGTGGGATCGGGCAGGAGCTGGACATTGGCCCGCCGGATCCGCCAGTTGTCGGTGTCGAGGACCACTGCGCCGTCCATCTTGCACAGCTCACGCAGTCGGGACGCGGAGAACTCCACGTCCAGCTCGAAACCGCCGGAGCAGATGTCGAGGACCTCCTGGGTGTGGCCCAGGACCACCAGGGCACCGGTGTGGGAGCGCTGGATGCGTTCCAACCCCTCCCGCAGCGCGGTCCCCGGGGCAATGGCCTGGAGGGCCGAGCGCAGGGTTGTCGCAT
>JBQEKJ010000328.1:0-2542 GCA_052103835.1 Pauljensenia sp. | reverse complement strand
ACGCCACCAGGTCGTCCTTGGTGGCCCAGGCGGTGCCGTAGATGCGCTGGAGGGCATCCCGGGACTGGTCGCCCCGCCAGTAGGCGGCGGACGACTTGGTCAGGGCGAAGCCGTTGCCGATCAGGCGCGTGGAGGGCAGGTGGGGGCCACGGCACAGGTCCTTCCACGCGACGGTGCCGTCGCGGCGGACGTTGTCGTAGATGGTGAGCTCGCCGTGCCCGACCTCCACGGAGGATCCATCGTCGGCACCGGAGCCCTTGGTCTCCACGAGTTCCAGCTTGAAGGGCTGGTCCGCGAGCTCCTCGCGGGCCTCTTCCTCGGTGACGACACGGCGGCGGAAGGACTGTCCCTCCTTGACGATGCGCTTCATGCGCTTGTCGAGGTCACGCAGGAGTTCAGGGGTGACGGCATCGATGTTGCCGAAGTCGTAGTAGAAGCCGTCGGTGATGTACGGCCCGATGCCGAGGTTCGCATCGGGGAACACCTGCTGGACGGCCTGGGCGAGGACGTGCGTGGTGGAGTGGCGGAGGATCTCCAGGCCCGTGGGCGAGTCGATCGTGATCGCGGTGACCGTGGCACCGGCGGACAGGGGTGTGGTCAAGTCCTTCGGGGTCCCGTCGACCTCGATGGCGACGACCTCACGCCGGTCGGCGTACCACTGGGTGCCGGTCGTGCCCTGTTCGAGCTGGCGGGTCTCGCCGTCGATGGTCACGTCGATTGATGGCACAGGTGTGCTCCTCCGTCCATGGTGCCCGGGGCACCGACTGCCCCCGGGTCCCCGCACGTACCGGGTGCGGGCGTGGACACGGGTCCCCCCGAGGTTCTGACCCGCCCATGCTACCCGCTGGTCCCGTGCCCCCTGACGAGGGCGACCACCCGTGGTCCGACCCGTCGGGGTGCCGCACCACCTCAGTCGCGGTCGTGGTCCCCACGCAGGCGACGCAGGTCGGCACCCAGCCGGGCCCCCAGGCTGCGGCCCGTGTGCTTGGCGTGCAGGGCCCTGACGAGGAGGGTGTACACACCGGCGTGCACCGGCATGTCCCACGCACCGTCGACGTCGGTGAAGGAGCGGGCGAAACGCTGCTTGTAGCGACCGACGCCGTAGAGCTCCGGGACCCGTGGGGAGTGGGCGCCCATGAGGTCCAGGCCCTGGATCCCCTCCCCCGCCAGGATCACTGCCACCCCGAAGTCGAGCGCGTCGGGACCCAGCACGCTGCGTGCCCGCGCCGAGGACGCCCCGTAGTAGGCCATGGCGCGACGGTCGTTGAGGACGACCATGTCCCAGCACACGAGCTCGCCGTCCACGCGGATCCCGAAGAGGCGGGCGTGCTCAGGACCCAGCGTGGTCATCATGTCCCAGTAGACCTGCTCGGGATGCGGTCGGAACCCGTCCCTCGTGGCGGTCTCGACCAGCACCGAGTAGTACTCGTCGAACTGCTCCCGGTCCAGGCCCGTCTCCTCGAGCAGTCGGCCCCCGCCCTCGTCCATGCGCTTGCGGGCACGCCGGACGGCGCGGCGGCCATCCGTGGTCATGGACTCCAGGACCGACTCCTCGGTGCCACCGGTGGTGTCGATGACCACCGTGCGGTCGTAGGTGATGCCCTGGATCGGCTCACGCAGGTCGCAGGCGGAGTACGTGGCGTGCAGGCGCACGAACACCACGCGGCGGTCCCTCTGGCGCACCAGCTGGGCCAGGTCCGTGCGGAAGCGCTGGGCCCGCTGGGGGCTCTGCTCCTTGAGCCAGACCGGTCCGTGCCGCGCCCACAGGTAGGTGAAACCGCGCAGGGAGGTCTCGTGGAGACAGACCAGGGCGCAGGTCCTCCCGTCCTCCTCCCAGGCGTAGCGGCCCCACAGCGTCCTGCCCTGGGAGGCCTCGAAGGCCTCCCAGACCGCAGTCTGCTCGATGGGCAGTGGCACGACGCCGGCAGCTGCCCTGCGCATCTCCTCGGCGGTGAGGGAGCGGAACCCGGTGTCGGTCATGCAGGAACTCCATCCACTGGCTCAGAACGACCGGTCGGTCGCCTCGGGGTAGTACCGGCGGAACTTGCGGTACTGGTTCGCCTTCTGCAACGCCACGACCACGCGGCGGTGCAGGTCGGTCTCGGCAGGATACTCCAGGGGGTCGAACCGGCGCCCGGACCTGATGAGTCCGCCCACGCGCTCCCGCAGGGCGGGGTCCCGCAGGTAGTGGAGCAGCAGACGGTCCGGGACCAGGGAGTAGAGCACCTCGGCGCGCAGTTCCTCGGGCTCGGGGGGGCGGTGGTCCACCAGGTCGGCGACCATGGGGACCATGGGATTGCGACCCCCGGCGGTCATGTACCAGTTGTTCCGCCCGATGCGGGGGTTGACCTCGAAGAACAGGGCGCGTCCGTCACGCGGGTCCACCTTGACGTCGAAGTTGGCGAATCCCCGGTAGCCCGTGTGCTCGAGGATGCGCCGGGCATCGTGCCAGAGCTGTTCGAAGGGCTCGGTGATCATCGCCACCGGGTTGCCGATCATGGTCGGGGCATGGTCCTCCAGGAGCACACGGGCCGAACCGACC
>JBQEKJ010000327.1:0-2544 GCA_052103835.1 Pauljensenia sp. | reverse complement strand
GGGACAAGGACTTGTCTGCGGGATCGGTGGGCGGACGACATCGATGCCTCCTCGTCGACCTGCACGTCGTTTGTCGGGTGATGGGGTTGACCGATTGAACTGTCGACAGCCCCAGACTAGCCACGTGCCGGGCCGCCGTGTGTCCTTCGGCGTGGTCCGCGCCGTTCGTCCCGGCGGGTGAACGCCCGAGGGCGCCGCCCTCGTCGATGGGTCGCGCGACCCCGCCGCATCCAGCGGGGCGGCAGGGCGTCGGATCCTGCCCGGCCCTCAGGAGGAGGGACAGGCGGCCGTCGAGGTGGGTGTCTCCTCGAGGCTGGAGGGTGGCGTCAGGGTGGCCGTGGTGCTCTCCCACTCCAATGACCACCGCAGGGAGACGATGGGATCGGTGGGGCCGTCGTCGCCCGTCGACCATGCCGTGTCCGTCTTCTCAGCCCGCACCCCTCCGGGAGCGAGCAGGTAGAAGCGCGTGACGGTGCCCTCGTAGGCATCTTCGACCACACCGTAGAGGCGGCACCCTGTCGGACCATCGGGGAGCATGTGGTGGGCGGCCAGAGGAAGCGAGAGGGACGCGACGAGGATCGACAGTCCGATCAGGGGCAGGAAGGCCAGTGTGGCGAGGGTCGTGAGGGTGCGGATCGTGCGCCGCAGGATGCGTCGCGCGAGGACCGGCGTCTCGACGAAGGGCTCGCCGATTCGGAGGAGGACGAGCAGGAGGCTCAACGCCCACAGGACCAGGACCGCAGCGCCCACGATCAGTGCTCGGTGGTCGCCCGTGACCACGTGATCCCACAGGACCAGGACTGGTGACGGGACCGCGGGATCCCAGAGAATGGCCGACAGGGCGAGGACCAGCACGCCGGCGCACCACGTGCCCCGGATCCACCACGACAGGACCTGTCGACGATGACCGCCCCTCGCGCTCTCTGCGGGACGCGGGAGATACTCTGTCCCATGGGCCTCCTCCGTGCTCTCTGTGCCCATCACCAGTCCCCCGGGACGGGACCGATGCGCGGGGCCGACCAGGGGCCGGCCGCCACCGGGTCGCCTTCGTTGACACGGATGGGTGACGGACCCGGCAGGTTCTCCCCCTGTGTCGCGGTGACCGGGTCCCCCAGACCCTCGCGCGGAGCACCTCGGTGCCCGTGTCCCCCGACCACTGCTGCTCACGCCACTCGAGCACCGAGACCGATGACTCCCCGGGCAGCAGGACGACGGGGGTGTCGGTGTCCCCGTCCGCACCGGACTCCGACGGGGCGACGGGGACACTGCGTCCTTCGAGTGCCTCCACGGTCACCACATGCAGGTCCTCGCCGTCGTGTTCGAGCTGGATGACGGGGTGGGTGTCCAGCTGGCAGGACGAGGACGAGTCGTTGGTGGCCCGCAGCATCAGCTGACGCTGGTTGATCGCGAACACGGCGTTCTCGATGGTGAAAGAAAGGTCGTCGCTGCGGCAGGCGCGTGCTGAGGCCGGGCGTGGGGAGGTGGGCGAGGCCGCGGTGCCCGGGCCGGTGGCCGTGGCACCGGTGCCCGACTGCCCGGGGGTTGTCGCATCGGACTGGCCGGAGGCGGTGGTGCCCACCCCGGGGGAGGAGACAGTGGTGACCGGCGTCCCGCAGGCGGTCATGGCGGCCAGGGACACGATGACAAGCAACCCTGCTGCCACCAGGGTGCTGCCGCTGCGGGCTCCCCTCCCCCTGTCGGCGGCCGGTCCCGCACTCGTCCCCCGCACACACCGGGAGCGCGGGGCATCCCCGACTCCCGCGCACACCCACCCCATCCGATGGTCCTCCTCAGAAGTAGTAGGGGTGGTCCGACCAGTCGGGGGCGCGGTGCTCCAGGAAGGCGTCGCGACCCTCCTGGGCCTCGGGCGTCATGTAGGCCATGCGGGTGGCCTCCCCGGCGAAGACCTGCTGGCCGGCCAGCCCGTCGTCAGCCAGGTTGAAGGCGAACTTCAGCATGCGGATCGCCTGGGGGGACTTGCCCGCGATGGTGCGCGCCCACTCCAGGGCCCGATCCTCCAGCTGGGCGTGGGGGACGGCGGCATTGACCACGCCCCAGCGCTCCGCCGTGGTCGCGTCGTAGCGTCCCGCCAGGAAGAAGATCTCGCGGGCACGCTTGTCACCCACCTGGCGTGCCAGCAGCGCCGAACCGTAGCCCGCGTCGAAGGAGCCGACATTGGCGTCGGTCTGCATGAAGGCCGCGTGCTCCAGGGATGCCACGGACAGGTCGCACACGACGTTGAGGCTGTGGCCGCCACCCGCCGCCCAGCCCGGGACCGCAGCGATGACGACCTTCGGCATGGTGCGGATCAGGCGCTGGACCTCCAGGATGTGGAGGCGGCCGGCGCGGGCCGGGTCGACCTGTTCGCGCCGTGTGGCAGTGCCGGCATCGGGGTCGGCTCCCTCGACCTCGTAGTGGTAGCCATCCGCACCACGCACCCGCTGGTCACCTCCCGAGCAGAAGGAGTACCCGCCGTCGCGTGCCGAGGGACCGTTGCCGGTGAGGATGACGGCGGCGACGTCGCCGCTCATCCGTGCGTGGTCC
>JBQEKJ010000326.1:0-2590 GCA_052103835.1 Pauljensenia sp. | reverse complement strand
GCCTCGTAGGCGTAGCGGTCGTGGCAGTAGTGGATGATGTTGAGCGCCTCGACATAGGTGCCGACCACCCAGTTCAGCATCTCCTCGTACTTGGCCCACACATCGTCGAAGTCCAGCGGGCCGTCACCCTCGACCGCCGCGTGGTCCGGGACGATCTGCTTGCCACTCATCTCGTCGCGTCCGCCGTTGATGGCGTAGAGCAGGGACTTCGCGGCATTGACGCGGGCACCGAAGAACTGCATCTGCTTGCCTACGCGCATCGGGGAGACACAGCACGCGATGGCTGCGTCATCGCCCCAGTGGTCGCGGATCTGCTCATCGGACTCGTACTGGATGGAGGAGGTCTCGATGGAGATCGCGGCGCAGAAGTCCTTGTAGCCCTCGGGGAGGTTCTCGTCCCAGAAGATCGTGATGTTCGGCTCCGGGGCGGAGCCCAGGTTGCGCAGCGTCTGGAGCAGACGGAAGGAGGTCTTGGTGACCAGTGTGCGCCCGTCGTCACCGAAGCCGGCGTCGGACCAGGTGGCCCAGTAGGGGTCGCCGGAGAAGATCTGGTCGTAGTCGATGGTGCGCAGGAAGCGCACGATGCGCAGCTTGATGACCAAGGAGTCGATGTACTCCTGGGCCTGCTCCTCGGTGATGACGCCATCGACGAGGTCGCGCTGGATGTAGGTGTCGAGGAAGGCTGAGAGGCGCCCGATCGACATGGCCGCACCGTCCTGGGACTTCACCGAGGCGAGGTAGCCGAAGTAGGTCCACTGCACGGCCTCCTGCGCGGTGGCCGCGGGGCGGGAGATGTCGAAGCCGTAGGACGCTGCCATGTTCTTGAGCTTCTTGAGCGCCTTGATCTGCTCCGAGTGCTCCTCGCGGTAGCGGGCCCAGTGCTCGGAGAAGGGCTGGGCGGCGACCTTGTCCTTGTCGACCTTCTTGGCGGCAATCAGGGCGTCGACCCCGTAGAGGGCCACGCGGCGGTAGTCACCGATGATGCGGCCGCGGCCGTAGGCGTCGGGGAGGCCGGTGATGATGTGGGAGGAACGGGCTGCGCGGATGCGTGGGGTGTAGATGTCGAAGACCGCGTCATTGTGGGTCTTGCGGTACTTCGTGAAGATCTTCTTGATCTCGGGGTCGGGCTCCTTGCCGGCTTCCTTGATGGCGGTCTCGACCATGCGCCATCCGCCGTTGGGCATCATCGCCCGCTTGAGGGGGACGTCCGTCTGGAGTCCGACGATCACGTCGTCGTCCGTGCAGATGTATCCGGGGCCGAACGCGTCGACATCGGCGGGGGTGTGGGTGTCCACGTCGTAGACGCGGCGCTTGCGCTCCTCGGAGAGGTACTTCTTCTCCAGGTGGTCCCACACGTTCAGGGTCTTCTCGGTGGGCCCGGAGAGGAATGACGCGTCACCCGTGTACGGGGTGTAGTTGCGCTGGATGAAGTCTCGGACGTCGATGCCCTCGGCCCACGGGCCGGTGGTGAATCCGCGCCACGGATCCGCCGTCGCCTCTGCCGGAGCGGTCATCTGGGTGGTCATGATCCCTCTTCTCAGTTTCTCCGGACCCCCGATCGGGGGTCCGTTGAGGGGGCCCGGTGGCCTCCCCATTGGTGCCGGGTGGGCATCTGTCATCCATTGTCCGTCGCGGGCGTGCATCCGGCCAGATTCCCACGGGGGCGGACCTATGGCCTATCTCTCAATGCCGTTCCTTTGGTATGCGGATCACAAGGGGCTTGGGTACAAGGTCCCGGTCAAAGGTACGTCGTGCTTCCCACGCGGGTCCGGACCAGGTCGCTGCGACCGTCGCCGGAGCCGATGTCCGACCGGTCGGTCAGGTGAGGGCGCTCAGGTTCGGTCGGGGTCGTCGACCACCCCCGGACGAGGGCTGACGCCGCCGGGTGACTCCGGGCCGGGGGCACCCTGCGGGGCGCCGGTTCCGCCCATCTCGGCAGCGCCGCCCGGGCCGGGTCGGGTCGACCCGGCCCCTAGGATGACCGGGTGGAAACCTTCGTCCCCGTCCTGGTCGTCCTGGCTGCATTCGTGTTGTCGGCGCTGCTGGATCCTCGCAAGGTCCGCACGGGCGTCTACCTGCTCACGGGTCTGACGATGCTCGCCCTCCTCGCATTCGGTGGTGTGCTCCAAGGTCTGGACACGGCACTCCCTGACACGCAAGCCGATGCCTGGGTCCTCCTCGGAGTTCTCATCGTGGTGGGCGTGTCGGTGGCCGCTCTCGGTGTGCTCCTGGTCCTCAACGGGCTCACCGTGGTGCGCAGGGAGGGCCGCTCCCCGGCACACATGCTGTCGCTGGTCCTGGGTGTGGCCATCCTGGGCTACGTGGTCGCGGGGGTGGTCTCACTGTTGGCTGAGCAGATGGGGGTGCTGGTCTTCCTGATGCTGCTGGCACTGCCCATCGGGTGGTGCGGGTACGGCCTCATCGCCTATCTCCTGTGGTCCTGGTTGTACGGCATCCTCACCGCTCGTCTCGGTCGTCCCGTCGACGCCGTCGTGGTGCTCGGTGCGGGGCTGCGGGGGAGTGAGGTGACGCCCCTGCTGCGCAGTCGCATCGACCGGGGCATCGAGTGGAGTGAGCGCCCTGCCCAGAG
>JBQEKJ010000325.1:0-2598 GCA_052103835.1 Pauljensenia sp. | reverse complement strand
CTTCGGGGTCCTGAGGAGGCGTGCTTCGCGAGGGGGGGACCTGCGCGGAACGCCTGTCTCGCCGTAAGGTGGATCACACACGCCTGTGGACATCGACCGGAGGTGGGGACGACCTCGTCAACCCCTGTCGACCGCCCGGCCACACGGGCCCGAAGTGAGGAGCACGGGATGACGCCCCAGCGAGCTGACAGGTCGGACGAGACGCGCGACGACGTGGACGAGGCGATCACCCGTGCCACTGCCACGGCCCGGCGCTGGGCCGAAGCCTCGACACACCATCCCGTCAGCCGCACGGCGAAGCTGCTGGCCGACGTCCTCGACGACCCCGACGGCCTGGACTTCACGGTCCAGTTCGTCGACGGGGTGGTGCGTCCCGAGGACACCCGCGTCGCCTCCGACCACCTCGCCCGCCTCGGTGGCCGAGGCGTCTCCTTCCTCCCCCCGTGGCTCTCCGTGCCCGCCCGCCTCGGCGCGGGTGCGGGCAGGCTGGCGCCCGCCACCGTCGTGAAGGCGGCGCGCCGGGTCTTCCAGGAACTCGTGGGCGACCTCGTGGTCGACGTCTCCGAGAACCGCATCGGGGACGCGATCTCCCGCCTGCGGGCGGACGGATCGCGCTTGAACGTCAACCTGCTCGGGGAGGCCGTGCTGGGCGAGGCCGAGGCCGACCGACGCCTCGCCGACACCTTCGACCTCCTGCGCCGCGAGGACGTCGACTACGTCTCCCTCAAGGTCTCCGCCGTGGTCGGGCCCCACGGCCCCTGGGCGCACGACCAGGTGGTGGCTCACGCGGTGGAGAAGCTCGCGCCCCTGTACGCCTACGCGTCCTCGCAGCCGGGCGCCAAGTTCATCAACCTCGACATGGAGGAGTACCACGACCTCGACCTCACCATCGAGGTCTTCAAGCAACTCCTCGACCGCGAGGAGAACCTGGGCCTGGAGGCCGGTATCGTCCTCCAGACCTACCTGCCCGATGCCCTGCCCGCCATGCGTGACCTGCAGGAGTGGGCAGCGGCGCGTCGCGCCCGCGGTGGTGCCCCCGTCAAGGTCCGTGTCGTCAAGGGCGCGAACCTCGCCATGGAACGCGTCGAGGCCGACATCCATGGCTGGGAGCAGGCCACCTGGGAGTCCAAGCGCGCCACGGACGCCAACTACCTGCGTGTCCTCGACTGGGCACTGACACCGGAACGCACCGCGAACGTCCACCTGGGCATCGCCGGGCACAACCTCTTCACCCTGGCCTTCGCCTGGGAGCTGGCAGGGCTGCGCGGGGTGCGCGACGGGATCGACGTCGAGATGCTCTCCGGCATGGCCACCCAGCAGGCAGCCGCCGTGCGTGAGGAGGTCGGGGACCTGCTGCTCTACGTGCCCGTCGTCCACCCCGAGGAGTACGACGTCGCGATCTCCTACCTCGTGCGCCGCCTGGAGGAGAACTCCGCACCGGAGAACTTCATGGCCTCGATCTTCGAGATCGGCTCCGAACCTGCCGCCTTCGCCCTCGAACAGGACCGTTTCCGCGCCGCCGCCGAGCAGTGGCTGCGCGAGGGCGACCTGCGCGTCCACCCCAACCGCCTCCAGGACCGCGGCAGCGAGGACGAGTCCGCGCTCACCCGCCACCTGCGCTCCCCGGGGGGTTCGTGGACCTTCGCCAACACCCCCGACACCGACCCGGTCCTCCCGGCCAACCGCCTCTGGGCGGGCGAGATCCTCGCCCGTGTCCCCTCCTCCACACTGGGGGAGGACACCGCAGCGGGGGCGCGCATCGACGAGGGCGGCGCCCTCGAGCGGGCGGTGGCCGGTGCGGCGGCCGCCGCAGCGGCGTGGGCGGGGCGACCCGCCAGGGAACGCGCCGAGATCCTCCACCGAGTGGGTGGGGAGCTGGCGCGCCGGCGCGCGGACCTGCTGGAGGTGGCCGCCTCCGAGCTGGGCAAGGGCATCGACCAGACCGACGGGGAGGTCTCCGAGGCCATCGACTTCGCCCACTACTACGCCGAGCAGGCGCTGCGCCTCGAGGCCCTGCCCGGGGCGCGGTTCACCCCGGTCGGAGTCACCCTGGTCACCCCGCCGTGGAACTTCCCGGTGTCGATCCCACTGGGTGGGGTCGCAGCTGCGCTCGCGGCCGGGTCCGCCGTCCTCTTCAAGCCTGCGACAGCGGCACGGCGGTGCGGCGCGGTGGTCGCCGAGTGCCTGTGGGCGGCCGGTGTGCCCGAGGACCTCCTCCAGCTGGTGCTGCCCGCCGACCACTCCCTGGGGGAGGCGCTCGTGCGCGACCCGCGCGTGGAGCGGGTGGTGCTCACCGGGTCGGTGGACACCGCGCGGATGTTTCGCAGCTGGCGCCCCGATCTGCCCCTGCTGGCGGAGACCTCGGGCAAGAACGCCATCGTCGTCACCCCGTCCGCGGACCTGGACCTGGCGGTGCGTGACGTGGTCTCCTCGGCCTTCGGCCATGCGGGACAGAAGTGCTCCGCAGCCTCCCTGGTGATCCTGGTGGGCTCGGCCGGGTTCTCCCGCCGCTTCCACGACCAGCTGGTCGATGCGGTGTCCTCCCTGGTGGTCGACTGGCCCACCAACCCCGCAGCCCAGATGGGGCCGCTCTCGGAG
>JBQEKJ010000324.1:0-2604 GCA_052103835.1 Pauljensenia sp. | reverse complement strand
CAGGCCCAGCACCGCCGTGCCGTCGGAGACCACGGCCACGGTGTTGGCCTTCATGGTCAGCAGGTGCGCCTTCTGGGGCGAGTCGTGGATCGCGGTGCACACACGAGCCACACCCGGGGTGTAGGCACGGGAGAGGTCGTCCCGGTTGCGCAGCGGCACCTTGGAGTGGATCTCGATCTTGCCCCCGATGTGGGAGAGGAAGGTCTGGTCCGCCACCGAGCTCGTCGTCACGCCAGGCAGGGAGTCCAGGGTGTGCTCGACCTCGCGGCGGTGCTCGGAGTCGCGCATGTCGCAGGTGAGGTCGATGGTGATGTGCCCGCGGTCGGAGTATGCGACGTCGAGGCCCTTGACCTCGGCCCCGGTCTCTGCCACCGCATCGATCACGTCGGCGACGGAGGAGGTCGACTCATCGACCTTGAGGCGGTAGGAGGCTGTGTAGGACGGCGACGTTCGCATGTGTTCCTCAGTGCTCGCTTTCAGGGTGGTTGGCCGGGCGCACTGCGGCGTGCACGTGGCTGGGCGCCTCGTGGTGCGCCTCGGACCGGCCCAGGAATTGTATGCCCGGGGAGGTCCTGCACCGACCAGGCATCCATCCCACGGACGACATTCCCTGATGACGCCCAGCACCGGCGCTGTCACCATGGGTCGCCCTCGTCGATCCTCCCCTCCCGCCCCGGCAGCGCGCGGGGCC
This sequence comes from Pauljensenia sp., assembly GCA_052103835.1. Classification (GTDB taxonomy): domain Bacteria; phylum Actinomycetota; class Actinomycetes; order Actinomycetales; family Actinomycetaceae; genus Pauljensenia. The sequence continues at coordinate 1,913 of JBQEKJ010000324.1, read as the reverse complement.
GGCCAGCGCGAACGGGGCGTCTGGGCCGCAGGCAGGGCCGAAAGCGCGCGGAGGGGCGGGGACGACCCGGGGACGAGGGCGGACACGCGGATCCGTCCCCCGCAGGCTCAGTCGGTGTGGGTGGGCGAGGACGCCCGGCTCTGTCCCAGTCCTGCGAGCATGCGTCCCGTCAGCGAGGGGCGGCCCTTGCGCCGTGAGTACAGGTCGAAGGAGACCGCGATGAGCAGCACCAGACCCTTGATCATCTGCGAGCGGTCGGACCCCACGCCCAGGAGCATGAGACCGTTGTTGAGCACTGCCATCACCAGACCACCCATGATGGCCCCGTAGATGGTGCCCATGCCCCCACCCACCGCAGCTCCGCCGATGAAGACCGCCGCGATCGCATCGAGCTCCCACAGGGTCCCGTCCTGGGGGCCTGCCGCCGTCGAACGGCCGGCGAAGACCATCCCGGCCAGTGCTGCCAAGACACCCATGTTCACCATGACCGCGAACTGCACCCTGTGGATGTTCACACCCGACAGCGCTGCAGCCCCCGGGTTGCCACCCACCGCGTAGACGTGGCGCCCGAACGCCGTGCGCCGCGTGATCACCTGGTAGACGAGCACGAGGCACAAGAGGATGACTCCCGACACCGGGAAGGAGGTTCCCGGGTTCCCCGTCCCGAACAGCCAGACGAGCGCCCCCACCACGATCACGATCAGCGCGATGCGCACCGCGGGAATCCAGAGCTCGGGCTCACCACCGTGACGGTCCACGCGCCGACGGTAGCGACGCACCTCGGCGAGGGACAGGTAGCCAGCCACCACCAGCCCCAGGAGGAGGGTCGAGTTGTTCACATGGGTCCAGGCGGGTCCCCATTCCGGGAGGTGTCCCGCCCCCATGAACCGGAACTCATCGGGGACCGGAACGGAGAGCGCCCGCGACTCCCACAGCAACGCCCCGCGGAAGATCATCATCCCGGCCAGAGTGGTGATGAAGCCGGGGATGCCGACCTCGGCCAGCCAGAAACCCTGCCACGCCCCGATCATGGCCCCCAGCAGGAGGCCCAGGAGCAGTCCCACCCACCATGGCAGACCCAGGTTGTACATGGCCAGGGCCACCGTCATCGACACGAATGCCGCCACCGAGCCCACGGACAGGTCGATCTGACCGATGACGATCACCAGCACCATACCCACGGCCAGGATGAGGACGTAGGCATTGCCGGTGATCAGGTTCTGCGCGTTGGAGGATGTCACCATGCGGCCGCCCGTGGCGACCTGGAAGAGGGCGAGCAGCCCGGCCAACAGCACCACCAGGACGTGGAGCTGCGAGTTGTCGCCGAACAGTCGTCGGACAGTCTCCATCGATCCTCGCATCCCCCTTCTTCGGAGCGGCCAACCCTGCCCACTCGCTGTACTCGTCACATCCTAGGTGCGTGTGGGCCGGTGGGGCGCCCATTTGACTGCCACGGCCGATTGCGGGGCCCGCGGGTGGCGGGGATGCCCTGCACGCGCGCAAGGCTTCGCCACGACCCGTGGAACCCACGTCCGCCACGCCTCGGAACTGCTACTTTGGGGCGGTGAGTGGAAGTACCGGGCCCTCGGGGTCCCAGGCGTCGCTGCGCGAGGCGAACAGCGCCCGCGTCGTCGACGCTGTCAAGCGCTACGGCCACATCACCCAGGTCGAACTCGCTGCCGCCACGGGGCTCTCCCCTGCCACGATCTCCAACATCGTCAAGAGCCTGCAGTCCCAGGGCGTGGTCCAGACCCAGAACACCGTCCGTTCGGGCAGGCGGGCCCAGATGGTGACCCTGGCCCGCGCGACAGGTCTGGCGGTGGGCGTCTACATCGGTCGTCGCGCCCTCCACGTCATCGTCGCTGACGCCACCCAGGAGGCAATCTCGGAGCAGGTGCTCCCACTCCCCGTCG
>JBQEKJ010000323.1:0-2625 GCA_052103835.1 Pauljensenia sp. | reverse complement strand
CCGCACCCAGCACCACCCAGGAGGAACACCATGCCCACGTTCTCACTGCCCTATGACCACGGGACCGTCGAGGCCACCATCCCCGAGCGCAACTTCGCGGGGCTCCTGGTCTCCCAGGCCGAGGACTTCCACAACCCGCTCTCCGAGGAGGCCACCGTCGAGGCCTCCCTGGACCACCCGATCGGGTCCCCCACCCTGGAGGAGCTGGCGCGGGGCAAGAAGGACATCGTCCTCATCTCCTCCGACCACACCCGCCCGGTGCCCTCCCACATCATCACGCCCATCATCCTGCGCCGGATCCGCTCCGTGGCCCCCGATGCCCGCATCCGCATCCTCGTGGCCACCGGCTTCCACCGCCCCTCCACCCGCGAGGAGCTGGTCAACAAGTACGGCCAGGAGATCGTCGACAACGAGGAGATCGTCATGCACATCTCCACCGACGACTCCTCCGTGGTGAAGATCGGCCAGCTGCCCTCCGGCGGCGACTGCATCATCAACCGCATCGCCGTGGAGGCGGACCTGCTCCTGGCCGAGGGCTTCATCGAGTCCCACTTCTTCGCCGGGTTCTCCGGCGGCCGCAAGGCGGTCCTGCCGGGCGTGGCCTCCTACCGCACGATCATGGCGAACCACTCGGGTGAGTTCATCGACTCCGACAAGGCCCGCACCGGCAACCTCGCGCACAATCCCATCCACGAGGACATGCTCTACGCGGCGCGCACCGCCAACCTCGCCTTCATCGTCAACGTGGTGCTGGACGGGGACAAGAAGATCATCGGCTCCTTCGCCGGTGACATGGTCGAGGCCCACAAGGTCGGCTGTGACTTCGTGGCGGGCCTGGCCCACGTGGACAGGATCCCCTCCGACATCACCGTCACCACCAACGGCGGCTTCCCCCTGGACCAGAACATCTACCAGGCCGTCAAGGGCATGACGGCGGCCGAGGCCACCAACAAGGAGGGCGGCGTCATCATCATGGTCGCCGGCTGCGCCGACGGTCACGGCGGGGAGGGTTTCTACCACAACCTCGCCGACCTGGCCGAGCCCGCACAGTTCCTCGAGGCCGCCATCAACACCCCACGCCTGGAGACCGTGCCGGACCAGTGGACCTCCCAGATCCTGGCCCGCATCCTGGTCCACCACCACGTCATCATCGTCTCCGACCTGGTCGACCCCAAGCTCGTCACCGACATGCACATGGAGATCGCCCCCACCTTCGAGGCGGCCCTGGCCAGCGCCTTCGCCTCCCAGGGCGAGGACGCGAAGGTGACCGTCATCCGCGACGGACTCTCCGTCATCGTCGAGTGACCCGCTGAGCCGGTGGTCCAGTGGTCCAGTGGTCGGGCGTGATCCTCGTCCGACCACCGGGTCATCCGTTCCACTGACCGTGGGCGGTGCGCGACCTTCGCGGACCGCCCATCCGGATCCCGGAGCCGCCCTCGTACGCGGACCTCCGCCACCGCCACCGCCACCGCCACCGAGCGTCGGCCGGGCGCAGGACCCGCACCCACAACGACCCCGGCCCGACCAGCCCGGCGCGAGCCCGGCCGCGGCGCACACCCCCACAGACCTCCGGCCCCCGGGCCGGACCACACGAAACACACCCGATCCCACTACACACGAGACAGGCAACACTCCCCATGTGGCAAGCAACGCTCTATGAGTTCCTCGGCACCGCCCTCATGATCATCTTCGGTGTCGGCGTCCACTGCGACGACGTCCTCAAGCACACCAAGTACCGCGCCTCCGGGCACATCTTCGCGATCACGACCTGGGCCTTCGGCATCTCCGTGGTCCTGTTCATCTTCGGCGGGGTCTGCATCAACCCGGCCATGGCGCTGGCCCAGGCGATCCTCGGACTCATCCCCTGGTCCTACTTCGTGCCCTTCGTCATCGCGGAGTGCCTGGGCGGCGTGGTCGGTGCCGTCATCGTCTACGTCATGTACGCCGACCACTTCAAGGCCTCCGAGGACGAGGTCGACCCCGTCGCGATCCGCAACATCTTCTCCACCAACCCCAACCTGCGCAACCTCCCGCGCAACTACTTCGTGGAGACCCTGGCGACCTTCGTCTTCCTCACGGCCATCCTCGCCGTGGCCAAGTCCTACGAGTCGCTGCTGCCCATCGGCGTCGGCATCATCGTGTGGGCCGTGGGCATGGGCATGGGCGGCACCACCGGGTTCGCCATGAACCAGGCCCGTGACCTCGGGCCGCGTCTGGCGTACCAGATCCTGCCCATCCGCAACAAGACCACCAACGACTGGCAGTACGGACTGATCGTCCCCGGCACCGCGCCCTTCCTGGGTGGCCTGCTGGCGGCGCTCTTCGCCCGCTACGTGCTGCACATCTTCTGAGCCGGAGGAACACCCGCATGCCCACCGCATGGATCGACGCGACAGCCGGGGTGGCCGGGGACATGCTCCTCGGCGCCCTCATCGACGCGGGAGCTCCCGTGTCCGGGATCCAGGAGGCGCTCGACGCCGTCCTGCCCGGCGCACTGGAGGTCACCACGGAGGAGGTCACCCGCGGTGCCGTGCGCGCCTGCCACGCCCGGGTCCTCCAGGTCGGGGACCGCTCTCTGGAGCGCACCTGGCCGACGATCCGAGCGCTGTTGTCGAACGCACCCCT
>JBQEKJ010000322.1:0-2626 GCA_052103835.1 Pauljensenia sp. | reverse complement strand
TCACGCTGGCAGCCTGACCAACCAACCACCTGTCCGGGATTCGGGGTCAGCCTCAATGTCAGGGTCCCCCCAACGCCAGCGCACAATCACTGCCTGCACCGCATGACAGATACCCCTATGGGGTATAACGTGGATGCATGAGCACCAGAGACGAGCACGATCACCAGCACCACGGCGCACCGGGCCCACAGCACGACCACACCCGACACGCAGGTCATGCCGGGCACGACATGTCCGGGATGGACATGGGCACCATGGGCTCAATGCCCGGGATGCCCTCGATGCCCGGGATGAACCACGACATGGCGCACATGGGCCACGGCGGGCACGCCGGCCATGTCGCCCGCTTCCGCCGCCTGTTCTGGACGATGCTCGCGGTCTCCGTCCCAGTGGTCGCCTTCAGCCCGATGTTCGCCCACCTCGTCGGCTACGACCTCCCCGCGGGCACATGGGCCCAGTGGGTCTCCCCTCTGCTGGGCACCGTCGTCTACCTCTGGGGTGGCTGGCCGTTCCTGACCGGGGCCGTCTCCGAGATCCGCTCGCGCAAGCCGGGGATGATGCTGCTCATCGGCCTGGCCATCACCGTCGCCTTCCTCGCGTCGTGGGGGGCGAGCCTGCACCTGCTGGACCACTCCCTGGAGTTCTGGTGGGAGCTGGCCCTGCTGGTGGTCATCATGCTGCTGGGCCACTGGGTCGAGATGCGCTCCCTGGCCCAGACCTCCACAGCCTTGGACTCCTTGGCCGCCCTCCTGCCCGATGAGGCCGAGAAGGTCTCCGGCTCGGGCACAGTCACGGTCGCCCCCGCCGACCTGGTCGTCGGTGACGTCGTCGTGGTGCGCCCGGGGGCCGCGGTACCCGCGGACGGTCGCATCGTCGAGGGCTCAGCCGCCGTGGACGAGTCCATGGTCACGGGCGAGTCCCGACCCGTCCACCGCGGCATCGGCGACCAGGTCGTCGCCGGCACCGTCGCCACGGACTCCGGACTGCGCGTGGAGGTCACCGCGGTCGGCGACGACACCGCACTGGCCGGTATCCGCAAGCTGGTCGCGGATGCGCAGGGCTCCTCCTCCCACGCCCAGCGTCTGGCCGACCGGGCTGCCGGGTGGCTGTTCTGGTTTGCGCTGGGTGCGGCAGCTGTGACCGCCCTCGTGTGGTCCCTGCTCGGTCAACCCAGCGATGCGGTCGTGCGCACCATCACCGTCCTCGTCATCGCCTGCCCCCACGCCCTGGGCCTGGCCATCCCGCTGGTGGTCTCCATCGCCACCGAGCGCGCGGCCCGGGGAGGCGTCCTGGTCAAGGACCGCCTCGCCCTGGAGTCCATGCGCACCGTCGACACCGTCCTCTTCGACAAGACCGGCACCCTCACCAGGGGCGAGCCGGCACTGACCGCCGTGGAGGCGGCCGCAGGCATGGACGAGGACCGTGTCCTGGCCTTGGCCGCAGCGGCCGAGACCGACTCCGAACACCCCTTGGCGCGCGCCATCATGGCCGAGGCCCGCACGCGCAGCCTGGACGTGCCCGTCGCCTCCGACTTCTCCTCCTCCCCTGCCGTGGGCGTGCGCGCGAGGGCGGAGGGCTCAGTGGTCGAGGTCGGCGGACCCCGCCTGCTGGAGGAACGCCATGCCACCGAGCTCCCGGTCGCCAGCTCCTGGCGTGAGCAGGGTGCGATCATCCTCCACGTCCTCGTCGACGGGAAGGTGGCCGGTGCCCTGCGCCTGGCCGACGAGGTGCGCCCCGAGTCCCACCAAGCCGTGGATGCCCTGCACGAGCTGGGCGTGCAGGTCGTGATGATCACGGGGGATGCGCAGGCGGTGGCGGACTCCGTCGCCGGGGAGCTCGGCATCGACCGGGTCTTCGCCGGGGTGCGGCCCGAGGACAAGGCCCAGCGCGTGGAGCAGCTGCAGACGGAGGGTCACAAGGTTGCGATGGTGGGTGACGGCGTCAACGACGCCCCCGCCCTGGCCAGGGCGGACGTCGGCATTGCGATCGGTGCGGGCACCGATGTCGCCATCAGCTCCGCGGGCGTGATCCTGGCCAGTTCGGACCCCCGCTCCGTGCTCTCCGTCATCGAGTTGTCGCGGGCCAGCTACCGCAAGATGCAGCAGAACCTGTGGTGGGCGGCCGGGTACAACCTGATCTCGGTGCCGCTGGCCGCAGGCGTCCTGGCCCCCATCGGCTTCGTCATGCCGATGAGCATCGGGGCCCTGCTGATGTCGGCCTCCACGGTCGTCGTGGCGCTCAACGCCCAACTGCTGCGTCGGCTCGACCTCAGTCCGGAACACAGCGTGGACGTCGTGCTGGACCGGTGAGGCCCGGTGGGCCCCGGTGGGCCCCGGTGCCCACCACATCCCCGAAGCACGCCCCACCACACGCTCGAAGCACGCCCCACCACATCCCCGAGGCACGCCTCACCACACGCTCGAAGCACGCCCTGTGCAGGCTGACCGCCAGTCCCGGTCCAGAATGTGTGCCGTCGTCAGATGAGGTCGGCGGTACGCCTGCGTCCGGAGACGGTGATGTCGCTGGCCGCTACGACCAGTGGACAACCGACGAGACCACTCAGTTGCCAGCGGCAAAGGGGTTGACGATGAGCACCCCGCGCAGCCTGCTCCCCTGGGCGAGGTCC
>JBQEKJ010000321.1:0-2646 GCA_052103835.1 Pauljensenia sp. | reverse complement strand
AGAGCCTCTGCCTTCCAAGCAGATCACGCGGGTTCGATTCCCGTCGCCCGCTCCGCGAGGCCCAGGCCCGGCGTTCCACCGAGAAGTGGACGCCGGGCCTTCGGCGTCGGTGGGAGGGAGTCGCCTGGATCCACACATGGACGTGGACGTGGAGGGGACGGCCCTGCGAGGGTGCCGGGGCCAGACGTCAGGGGAGCGGGGCGGGCAGGGGCCCTCGTGTACCCTTGAGATCAAGGGTGCCACGCCGATGATCGATCCCGGCAGCGCCCAGATGCCCGTCCCACGTTTTTCCGCGTGAGGGTGGGCATCGTCCAATTCTGGGATGACGCACGTCCGTCACCCGCCCCTGGGTCCCATCCCGCATTCTGTGGCTCCGGCCCTGTGGATCCGACCTCGTGCCCTCGCCACCTGGACCGGCGTCGGCTCCCCTTGCGCTGTCCAGCGCCACTTCCTCACCCGCCTCCGCCGTGCTCCGGGTCGCTCACCCCACCTGCACGGTGTCCAGGTGCCCGGGCACCGTCGCCTCGATCCCCAGCTCCGCCGTGATCCGTTGCGCCAGGGCCCAGGCGGAGTCCGACTCCCCGTGCACGCAGAAGACGCGCCGGGGGCGTGGACGCAGGGCCGCCAACCAGTCCAGGGTGTCGGAGCCGTCGGCGTGGACGGAGAACTCCTCGTCCCGCACGACCTCGGCGACCACTGCGACATGGGCCCCGTGCATCTTCAACTGCGTGGCCCCGTCGGCGAGGGCCCGCCCTCGTGTGCCCACCGCCTGGTACCCCGTCAGCACCACGGTGTGGCGGGCGTCGGGGAGCATGTGCTCCAGGTGGTGGAGGACCCGCCCGCCCGTGGCCATGCCCGAGGCGGAGATGATGAGACAAGGCCGGTGGGGGCGGTTGAGCAGCTTGGACTCCTCCACCGTGTGGACTTCGCGCAGGTCCAGGGATGGCAGACGCAGTCCGCGCAGGTCCGGGCGCAGCTCCGCGGCGGCAGCGGGGGACTGGTAGACGCGCAGACTGGCCAACGCCATGGGTGAGTCCACGAAGATCGGCAGCTCGGGGATGCGACCGGCTTCCTGCATCTCGGTCAGGGCAGCCAGCACCACCTCGGTGCGGTCCACGGCGAAGGCGGGCACCAGAACGGAACCACCACGTTCGACCGTGCGGCGGATGGCGTCGGCGAAGACCTTGTGGCGCTCGGCCCCGGGGTCGGGGTGTTCACGGTCCCCGTAGGTCGACTCCACCAGGACCACGCCCGCGCCCTCGGGCACCTCGCGCGCCTTGAGCACGGGGTGGGTGGTGCGCCCGATGTCCCCGGAGAAGAGGACCGGGCCGCGGGGAGCGTGCACCCGGATGCTGGCGGAGCCCAGGATGTGCCCGGCGTGGGTCCAACGAGCCGAGACCCCGCCCCCCAGGTCGATGTCGGTGTCGAAGGCGACCTCACGGAAGAGGGGGAGCGTGCGCCCGACGTCGCCGATGCGGTAGAGGGGTTCGGGGTTGCGGTGGCGGGAGTATCCGTGCGAGCGGGCATGGTCGGCGTCGCGCTCCTGCAGGAAGGCGGAGTCCCGCAAGACGATCTCGCACAGGCTGATCGTGTTGCGGGTGGCCCAGATGGTTCCCGCGAAACCGTGGCGCACCAGTCGGGGCAGGTAGCCGCAGTGGTCCAGGTGGGCGTGGGTGACCAGCACGTCGGAGACCGACGAGGGCGGCACGGGGAAGTCGGCCCAGTTCAGGCGCCGCAGGCGCTTCTCTCCCTGGAACAGGCCGGAGTCCACCAGGATCCGGCGCTCCGAGGGCTCACCGTCGTCCAGGGTCAGCAGGAACTTCGACCCGGTCACCGTGGAGGCGGCCCCGAGGAAGGTCAACGTCGTCGATCCCATGTCTCCACTGGGCCTGCTCGGGGTCGACGGGGTGGGGGAACGGGGGAGGGACCGGTCGGTCGCGCCGCTGCGCTTCCCCGGGGTGGCCGGACGGGGCGGGCGTGTCCTCAGGGGTCGTGGATGACGTCGGTGCTCGTGCGAGTGCTCGGACACGGGGGTGACAGGTGGGATCCACGGGGCTGCGGAGGTTGGGGTCTTCCTCGTCGGCGCGTGCTCTTGGCCACACGCAACCCCGGTCGGTACTGGTGGGCGAGGGCGCCGGGAGACATCCCCAGACCCCTGACGTAGGATTGGGTGGTTGTCATGCGCCCGGAATCGGCGCCCCGGAACAGAAGACGTTGGAGTGCACACACGTGAAGAGCACCGTTGAGAACCTCGAGCCCACCAAGGTGCGCCTGACCGTGGAGGTCGGGTACGAGGAACTGAAGCCGCAGATGGACAAGGCGTACAAGGACATCGCCTCCCAGGTCCAGGTCCCCGGCTTCCGCAAGGGTCACGTCCCCGCGCGGATCATCGATCAGCGCTTCGGTCGCGCCGCCGTCATCGAGCAGGCCGTCAACGAGGTGCTGCCCGGCCTGTACTCCCGGGCCATCTCCGAGAACGAGCTGCGCCCGATGGCCCAGCCCGAGGTCGAGGTCACCGAGATCCCGAACACCGAGGGCGAGCAGGGCGGTCAGATGGTCTTCACCGCCGATGTCGATGTGGTTCCCGCCTTCGAGCTCCCCGAGCTCGATGAGACCACCGTCGTCGAGGTCGATCCCACCACCGTC
>JBQEKJ010000320.1:0-2664 GCA_052103835.1 Pauljensenia sp. | reverse complement strand
TTCCGGCCCCCCTGGTACGTGCGGGGAGGACGAGCTCCCACCGGGGCCCGGTCGGCCCGGACACGGGTGCGCCCCGCAGGCCCGGTCTCCCGGCCCCACGGGGCGCACTCTCCACCTCGACCTCAGTCGCGCGGCTTCTCCTGCATCTCCCAGGTCTCGATGATGTCGCCCTCGGCGATGTCCTTGTACCCGAGCGTGATACCGCACTCGTAGCCCTCGCGGACCTCGGTGACGTCATCCTTCTCACGGCGCAGGGACTGGATTTCCAGGTTGTCCGCCACCACGACGCTGTCACGCACCACGCGGGCCTTCGACCCGCGCCGGATGGTGCCGGAGCGGATGATCGAGCCGGCGATGTTGCCGAACTTGCCGGAGTGGAAGACCTGACGGATCTCCGCCGAGCCCAGCGCGACCTCCTCGTAGATGGGCTTGAGCATGCCCTTGAGGGAGGCCTCGACGTCGTCGATGGCCGAGTAGATCACGTTGTAGTACTTGATCTCCACGCCCTCGGCCTCGGCCATCTCCGCCACCCGCTCGGCGGGACGGACGTTGAACGCGATGATGACCGCGTTGTCGACCGTGGCCAGGTTGACGTCGTTCTGGGTGATGGCACCGACACCGCGGTGGATGATCCGCAGCGCGACCTCCTCGCCCACGTCGATGCGCAGCAGCGAATCCTCCAGTGCCTCGACCGCACCGGAGACGTCGCCCTTGATGATGAGGTTGAGGGTGTCGACCTCGCCCTCCTTGAGGACCTTGTCGAAGTCCTCCAGGGTGACGCGCTTGCGACGCTTGGCCAGCAGCGCCTGACGCTCGACCGACTCGCGCTTGTCAGCGATCTGACGGGCCGTGCGGTCGTCGGAGGCCACCAGGAAGGTGTCACCGGCGCGGGGCACGGAGGTCAGGCCAATGACCTGCACGGGGCGCGAGGGCAACGCGGAGGGCACGGTGTTCCCGTACTCGTCGAACATCGCCCGCACGCGGCCGTGGGCAGCGCCCACGACGATGGCGTCGCCGACGTTCAACGTGCCGCGCTGGACCAGGATGGTCGCCACCGCACCGCGTCCCTTGTCGAGGTTCGCCTCGATGGCGATGCCCCGGGCCTCGGTGTCGGGGTTGGCGCGCAGGTCAAGGGACGCGTCAGCCGTGAGGACCACGGCCTCCAGCAGGTCCTGGATGCCGGTGCGCTGCTTGGCGGAGACATCGACGAACATGACGTCGCCGCCGTACTCCTCGGCCACCAGACCGTACTCGGTGAGCTGGGAGCGGATCTTCTGCGGATTCGCCCCCTCCTTGTCGATCTTGTTCACTGCCACGACGATGGGAACACCGGCGGCCTGGGCGTGGTTGATCGCCTCGACCGTCTGCGGCATGACGCCGTCATCGGCGGCGACCACGAGGATCGCGATGTCGGTGACCTGGGCACCACGGGCACGCATGGCGGTGAACGCCTCGTGACCGGGGGTGTCGATGAAGGTGACGCGACGCTCGCTGTCCTCCAGCTCCACCTTCACCTGGTAGGCGCCGATGTGCTGGGTGATGCCACCGTGCTCGGTGTCCACGACGTCGGTGTGACGGATCGCGTCCAGCAACTTCGTCTTGCCGTGGTCGACATGGCCCATGACGGTGACCACCGGGGGACGCGGCTTCAGATGCGCCTCGTCGTCCAGCTCCTCGGCCTCCAGGTCGATGTCGAAGGACTCCAGCAGTTCGCGGTCCTCGTCCTCGGGGGAGACGATCTTGACGTCATAGCCGAGCTCCGCGCCCAGGGCCTCGAAGGTGTCCTGGTCGAGGGACTGGGTGGCGGTCGCCATCTCACCGAGGTGGAAGAGGACCGTGACCAGTGCTGCGGGGTTGACGTTGATCTTGTCCGCGAGGTCAGCCAGTGACGCACCCTGACGGATACGGACCTCCTGGCCGTTGCCACGCGGGATCGAGACACCACCGATGGCGGGGGCGCTCTGCTGCTCGAACTCCTGGCGCTTGGCCCGCTTGGACTTGCGCCCACGCTGGTTGCGCCCACCGCCGCGTCCGAAGGCGCCAGGTGTGGAGCCACGACCACCGCGACCGCCGCGAGGACCAGCGAAGCCACCATGGGGTGCACCGGTGCCTGCGCCGGGAGCACCGCCGGGGCCGCCACCGCCCGGACGCGAGCCGACGCCGCGACCGCGGCCCCCTCCCTGACCGGGACGCTGGGGACGCTCGTTCTGGCGCGCGAAGTTCGCGTGTCCGGGCATCATGCCGGGATTGGGTCGGGGCCCACCACCCTGACCCGTACGGGCCGGACGCGGACCACCGGAACCGCCGGGACGTGCCGGCCGGTCCCCACCCTGCGAGGCGCCGGGGCGTCCGCCGGGGCGGGGTCCGGGACGCGGACCACCGGAACCACCGGGCCGGGGCATTCCCTGACTGGCGGCGTAGGGATTGTTGCCCGGACGCGGGCCGGAGGACCGGGAACCGTGCCGCTGGGAGCGGTGGTCGCCGCCCTGGTCATGTCCTGCTGCCGGGCGTGCGGGACGCGGGCCGGGGTGCGGGACGTCACCGTGGTGCTGCTCGCTGGGCTCGTGCTGCTCCTTGGGGGCATGCGGCGCCTTCGGCGCGCGGTGCTCCTGGGGGACGTGCGGGGTCGGGCCCTCGTGGTGAGCCGAGGTGTGCGACTCTCCG
>JBQEKJ010000319.1:0-2666 GCA_052103835.1 Pauljensenia sp. | reverse complement strand
CGGAGGAGCGCCTGCTGCGCGCCATCTTCGGCGAGAAGGCCCGCGAGGTGCGCGACACCTCCCTGCGCGTGCCCCACGGCGAGGAGGGCATCGTCATCGGCGTGCGCGAGTTCAACGACGACGAGGACGACCTCAACCCGGGTGTCCGCCAGACCGTGCGTGTCTACGTCGCCCAGCGACGCAAGATCACCGTCGGCGACAAGATGGCCGGACGCCACGGCAACAAGGGTGTCGTCTCCAAGATCCTGCCCCAGGAGGACATGCCGTTCCTCGCGGACGGGACCCCCGTGGACATCATCCTCAACCCCCTGGGTGTGCCCGGCCGCATGAATGTCGGCCAGGTGCTGGAGTACCACCTCGGGTGGCTCGCCCACCAGGGCTGGGACGCCACTGCGCCGCGCAAGGCGGGCGAGGACTGGGCCGAGGCCCTGCCCGAGGAAGGTGTCGTGGTGGACCCGGAGACCCTGGTCGCCACCCCCGTCTTCGACGGTATGGACGCCGAGGAACTGGCCGGTCTGCTGCGCAACATCAACCCGAACCGTGACGGGGACCGCCTCACGGACGACACGGGCAAGGCGCGCCTGTTCGACGGACGCTCCGGTGAGCCGTTCCCGTACCCGATCGCGGTCGGATACGCCTACATGCTCAAGCTGCACCACCTGGTCGACGACAAGATCCACGCCCGTTCCACCGGCCCCTACTCGATGATCACGCAGCAGCCCCTGGGCGGCAAGGCCCAGTTCGGTGGCCAGCGGTTCGGCGAGATGGAGGTCTGGGCACTGGAGGCCTACGGCGCGGCCTACGCGCTGCAGGAACTCCTCACGATCAAGTCCGACGACACGACGGGCCGCGTGAAGGTGTACGAGGCGATCGTCAAGGGCGAGGACATCCCCGAGCCCGGCATCCCCGAGTCCCTGCGCGTCCTCATCCAGGAGATGCGGTCGCTGTGCCTGAACGTCGAGGCCCTCGACGCCGTCGGCAACACGATCGACCTGCGTGACGACGATGAGGAGTTCGACGCCCGCGAGGACCTGGGCATCACCCTCGACGCCCGTCCCAACGCGGCCTCCACCATCGACGCACTCTGAGTCGGTTCCGCGAGGGACCACCGCAGTCGCCCTCGTCCCCCTGGGGGACCTGAGCGGCGGGTGGTCCCCGCGGGGAACCCGCCCCGCTCCAGCGGCGGCGCGGGCAGACCTCATTCGCTGGAACCGGTGTTACTACATCAAGGAGTCAAACCTTGCTCGACGCCAAGACGTTCGACAGCCTCCAGATCACCCTCGCGACGAGCGACGACATCGCCGCGTGGTCCTGGGGCGAGGTGAAGAAGCCCGAGACCATCAACTACCGCACCCTCAAGCCCGAGCGCGACGGACTCTTCGGTGAGCAGATCTTCGGGCCCACACGTGACTGGGAGTGCGCGTGCGGCAAGTACAAGCGTGTCCGCTACAAGGGCATCGTGTGCGAGAAGTGCGGCGTGGAGGTCACGCGCTCCAAGGTGCGCCGTGAGCGCATGGGGCACATCGACCTGGCCGCACCCGTCACCCACATCTGGTACTTCAAGGGCGTCCCCTCGCGCTTGGGGTACCTGCTGAACCTGGCCCCGAAGGACCTGGAGAAGGTCATCTACTTCGCGGCCTACATGATCACCGAGGTCGACGAGAAGGGTCGCGCCGAGGACCTCACCGACCTGCGTGGTGAGCTCGAGGTCGACAAGGGTCACCTGGAGAACCAGCGCGACACCGCCATCAACACCCGCGCCGAGCGCCTGGAGCAGACGCTCGCCAAGCTGGAGGCCGAGGGTGCCAAGGCCTCCGAGCGTGAGAAGGAGCGCAAGGCGGGCGAGCGCGAGATGGGCCAGATCCGTCGCCGCTTCGACCAGGACATCGACGGCCTGGAGGCCGTGTGGGACCGCTTCAAGGGTCTCAAGGTCGGCGACCTGGAGGGTGACGAGCGCCTCTACCGCCACATGATGCTGCGGTACGGGACGTACTTCAAGGGCGACATGGGGGCTGCGGCCATCCAGAAGCGCCTGCAGACCTTCGACCTGGAGGCGGAGATCGTCTCCCTGCGCGAGACCATCTCCACGGGCACCGGGCAGCGCAAGACGCGTGCGCTCAAGCGCCTCAAGGTGGTCAACGCCTTCATCCAGACCGGCAACAAGCCGGAGTCCATGGTCCTGACCAACATCCCGGTCATCCCCCCGGACCTGCGCCCCATGGTGCAGCTGGACGGCGGCCGTTTCGCGACGTCTGACCTCAACGACCTCTACCGTCGCGTGATCAACCGCAACACGCGACTCAAGAGGCTGCTGGAGCTGGGCGCCCCCGAGATCATCGTCAACAACGAGAAGCGCATGCTGCAGGAGTCCGTGGACGCGCTCTTCGACAATGGTCGACGTGGCCGACCCGTGGCCGGCCCCGGCAACCGCCCCCTGAAGTCGATCTCCGACATGCTCAAGGGCAAGCAGGGGCGTTTCCGTCAGAACCTGTTGGGCAAGCGCGTGGATTACTCCGGTCGTTCCGTGATCGTCGTCGGCCCCCAGCTGAAGATGCACCAGTGTGGTCTGCCCAAGCAGATGGCCCTGGAGCTGTTCAAGCCCTTCGTCATGAAGCGCCTGGTGGAGAAGAACTTCGCGCAGAACGTCAAGGCCGCCAAGCGCAAGG
>JBQEKJ010000318.1:0-2690 GCA_052103835.1 Pauljensenia sp. | reverse complement strand
GGCACCGACTCCACCTTCATCAATGTCACCGCACAGTTCCCCGTCGAGGAGCTGACGGTCTCCACCGTCGACTGGACGGAGTTCGACGGTGAGCTGCTCGGACTGCTCGTCCACCTCGTGGGGGGACGCATCGGAGTGGTCGAGGTGATCGGGTGCCACCAGCTGCTCGGTGACGACTTCTGCCGACGCGCCGTGACGGGTGCCGGAGCCGACCTCGTCCGCGTCGTCGAGGAGGGCGCGCTGACCCGACTCGCCTTCGCCACCGACCCCCACGCGACGGTCTCCCCCGTCGCGGAGGTGGCGCGCGGCGGATCGCCACGCCCCGACCACCTCGACTCCCCCGAGGTCAGCGCGGACCTGGAGTACCACCCCAACGGGACCCTGCGCACGCTCTTCCTCACCGTGCACTGAGGACCGCGTGGGAGGCCCGCTCCGATACGCTCGGGCCATGAGTTTCAACGAGGGTGTGCAGTCCGATTCCGGCCGGGTGCGTTCGCGGGGCGGGAGGCGCACTGCGGGCGTGGGAGGCGGATCCGTCCTGGCGTTGGTCGCCGTGTTCCTCATCGCGCGCTACACCGGGGTCGACGTCTCGGGACTGCTCGGTGACCAGGACTCCTCCCAGGACCAGGCCACGACACAGGGGGTCGACCTCTCCCACTGCCGCACGGGGGCGGACGCGAATGCCCACACCGAGTGCCGGATGGTCACCACTGCCGACTCCCTGGACGTGGTCTGGACGGCCGAACTGGCGGCGCAGGACGCGGGCGTCACCTACGAGGCTCCGGACTTCGTCGTCTTCCAGGACTCCGTCTCCACAGGGTGTGGGTCGGCGACATCGGCGAGCGGTCCCTTCTACTGTCCCGCGGACTCCACGGTCTACCTGGACCTCGGCTTCTTCCAGCAGATGGAGTCCGACTTCGGGGCCGCGGACGCCCCGCTGGCCCAGGAGTACGTGGTGGCGCACGAGTGGGGGCACCACATCCAGAACCTCATGGGCACCTTCTCCGCCCACGACTCCCAGGAGCAGGGCGACCAGGGCGCGGGCGTGCGCATGGAGCTCCAGGCCGACTGCTACGCGGGCATCTGGATGAACCGGGCGTCGAGCACCGTGGACCCTGACTCCGGGGAGGTGTTCCTGCAGAAGCCGAGCGAGGACGAGATCGCCCAGGCACTCCAGACGGCGGCAGCCATCGGGGACGACCGCATCCAGGAGCGGTACCAGGGGCAGTCGGACTCCGACACGTGGACACACGGCTCCGCCGAGCAGCGTCAGCGCTGGCTGACGACCGGGCTGGAGTCCGGCTCGATCGAGCAGTGTGACACGTTCTCCGCCGACCGGGTCTGAGCAGGAGGACACCCCTCTACCTACGCTTGCGTAGGTGTAGTCTGACCGCACCGGTCCGGAACCCGAGAGAGCGAGCAGCATGTCCACCAGCATCGTCGAGCAGGCCCACGCCCAGTACGCCCTCGGAGTGCCCTTCGAGGTTCCCGTGGCCGACACCCCGCTCTTCGAGCTGCTCGCCACCTCCGCCCGGCTCCACCCCGAGCGCATCGCCCTGGACTACCTGGGGGCGACCACGTCCTACGCCGAGGTCCTCGACCAGGCCGAGCGGGGCGCCCAGGTACTGCTGGACGCGGGTGTGCGCCGTGGCGACACGGTGGCCATCGCCCTGCCCAACTGCCCCCAGGCCTTCGTCGCCTTCTATGCCTGCCAGCGCATCGGGGCGGTGGCCTCGCAGCACAACCCGCTGGCCCCGGCCGCGGAGATCGCAGGCCAGCTCGCCCGCAACCACGCCCACGTCGCCGTGGTCTGGGAGAAGAGCGCGGAGGCCTACCCGACCGATGGCTCGACCGACCTGCGCCGGGTCCTCACCGTGGACATCTCCGCGGGCCTCCCCCGCACCCAGCGACTCCTGCTGTCCCTGCCCATCGCCCCGGCTCGTGAGAAGCGCCGCGAGATGCGTGCCACGCCGCCGGAGGGGACACGGTCATGGGACCGTTCCATCGCCCGCACGCCCCGGGTCGAGGGCACCGTTCCCCTGCCGGACGCCGGGGACACGGCGGTCATCCTGCACACCGGGGGCACCAATGGCGTGCCGAAGTCGGTGCCCCTGACGCACCGCAACATCGCCACGAACGTCGACCAGTGCCTCTTCTGGGTGTGGAAGCTCCATGAGGCCGGGGAGACCTTCTTCAGTCTCCTCCCCTACTTCCACGCCTTCGGACTGACCTTCTTCCTGTGTGCCGCCACGAAGCTCGCCGCCACCCAGGTGCTGCTGCCGAAGTTCGACGCCGGGATGGCCCTGGAGGCGCACCGACGTCGGCCCGTCACGTTCTTCGTCGGCGTCCCGCCCATGTTCGAGCGCATCCTGGACCGGGCGGAGAAGGAGGGCACCGACCTCACCTCGATCCACTTCGGCGTCGCCGGTGCGATGCCCCTGTCGGGCGAGTTGGCGCGCCGCTGGGAAGAGGCGACCGGGGGGATCATCGTGGAGGGCTACGGACTCTCCGAGACCTCCCCCGTGCTCACAGGCGCACCCCTGTCCTCCGCCAGGCGCCACGGCGTCCTGGGACTCCCCTTCCCCTCCACCCAACTGCGCCTGGTCGACCTGGAGGACCCCACCCGCGACGACGAGGACGGGGACCCCGGGGAGATCCTCGTCAAGGGCCCCCAGGTCTTCTCCGGCTAC
>JBQEKJ010000317.1:0-2704 GCA_052103835.1 Pauljensenia sp. | reverse complement strand
CCCTCGGCGTCGCGCAGTGCGCGGACCGCGGAGAGGACCTGGATCGTCTTGCCCAGGCCCATGTCATCGGCGAGGATCCCGCCCAGACCCAGGGTGGCCAGTGCGGTGAGCCAGCGGTGGCCCTGCTCCTGGTAGGGGCGCAGCTCCACCGTGGACGAGGGCGGGACCGGCAGACCCGCCAGGTCGCCGTGCCCGGTGAGTGCGCGCACCCGCCTCGTCCACTCGCGCGAGGCCTCCACGTGGTCGGAGACGTCCTCGAGCTCTCCCCACAGTCCCGCCTGGAGGACGGAGAGACGGGTGGTGTCCCCCTCGGTGTCGCCGAGCATCTCCGCCTCGACGAGCAACGAGCGCAGGTGTTCGAGGCGCTCGCCGTCCAGGGTGACCCAGACGCCGTCCACCAGCATGTGGTCCTCACCCGAGGCCAGGGCAGCCAGCAGGTCACGCAGTTCCACCTCGCGTCCGTTGACCAGGACGCGGGCATGCAGGTCGAACCAGTCGGTGGAGCCCTCCGACCCGATGGAGGTGTCGATGCGCATCGCATCGGCGTCCACCCTGACCTCGGCCACCTCCTCGTCCACGTCCCAGACCAGACCGTCGGCCTCCAACTCACCCACGACGCGGTCGAGGAACTCCGGGGCGCGCCAGGCCGGCAGGCGCAGGGTGCGCAACGTCCGGTGCCAGAGTTCCCCGGGCAGGCGCAGCTTGGCAGCTCCCGCCTCGATGGCTCCCTTGAGGTCCTGGGCACCCGCATCGGCATCAGCCTGTTCCAGGGGCAGACGCGAGGTCGCGCCACCGATCGTGTACTCGACCCACCAGCGCACCACCAGGGCGGAGCTGCCCTCCAGGCGGACGGTGGCCACGATGAGGGGAGGCGAGACCTCCTCGGGCGTGTACGTCCCGTCCGTGGAGACCACTGCCACCGTGCGCTCCAGGCGCGGAAGCCACCGGGTCTGGAACTCGGCGAGGTCCCCCTCGGGCACGGTGAGCCCCCCGGCGGGGAGGTTCTCCAGCAGGTCCTCACCCCCGCGGATCTCCGCGATCCGGGTCCCCCCGTCCAACAGGAGCAGGCGGGTGGCGACGTCGATGCGCGGCGCGGTACGGGTGTTGGTGCCATCGGTGACGGCCACACCCACCGACAACCCTCCCGGCGTTCGACGTGCGTCGACGGCAAGCGTCCAGGGCCTGGGGTCCAGGACCAGGGGCACCAGGGGATCGGTGTCGGCGAAGAGGGCGATGCCCGCACGCTCGAGGCGACGCAGCCAGGGGCCCGCGCGCTCCCCGAGGGACTCGAGGCTGACCTCGTTGGGGGAGCGCCACTGGGGTCCCTCACGCGAGTAGCGGTACCCCTCCCGCAGCAGCGCGAGATGGGTGGGATTGAGTTCCTCGGTGACCGAGGCCCACTGTGGGTTCGTGATGTCCAGCCACGAGGCGCGCTTGGTCACCCAGCGGGTGTGGGTGCCCGGCCGCAGGGGACTCATCCACAGCGGCACGGATGGGTCGTGGGTGTCCACGAGCAGGGCCATCGACTCCCCACCGAGCCCGGACTCACCCACCAGTCCCGACAGGGCGTTGCGCCACTCCCCCTCCCGGGGTGTGGCCCGGCGCAGTTCGTCGCGCAGGTGCAGCAGGGTTGCCACGCAGTGGCGGCAGTCGCGCCCCACCGTGCAGGCACAGGTCAGGTCCAGACGTCCCTCGACGACCTCGATCCAGGTGCGGTAGGTGACCCCGGGGCCGCGCACGCGACCCACGGCACGCAGGTCCCCCTCCGCGCGGACCTCCAGGACCTGGCCCGACCTGAAGCAGGTCAGGCCCTTGCCCCAGGTGGCCGGACCCACCATTGCCATGATGTCGTCGTCACTGAGGTGGACGACTAGACCGCTGAGTGTGCGGGGGCTGGCCATCCCTTCAGTCTAGGCGCCGTCCCCATCCAGTGCCCCTCCCGACTCCCGCAAGTAACAGGCCGCACACAGTGACTCATAGGTGGAGTCGATCCCGTCGATGGCGACCTGGGCACCGTCGAAGACGAAGTGACCCCCCACCCTGCGCGCATTGAAGATGGCCTTGCGTCCACAGCGGCAGATCGTCTTGAGCTCCTCCAGGGAGTGGGCGATCTCCAGGAGGCGGCGTGCACCGGGGAAGGCGTTGGTGCGGAAGTCTGTACGGATCCCGTAGGCGAGGACAGGTACGTCCTCGCACACGGCCAGGCGCAGGAAGTCGTCGACCTGGAGGGGGGTGAGGAACTGGGCCTCGTCGATGAGGACTGCGGCGACGCGGCGCGCGCTCCCGTCGGGTCCAGGCGCAGGGTCTGCGCCGACGACGTGGACGAAGAGCTCATGGACGTCGTCCTCGGGGCCCACGAGGGCGTCCACTGTGCGGGTGACCCCCAGACGCGAGATGATCTCGCGGTCTCCCTTGGTGTCGACACGGGGCTTGAGCAGGACGACGCGCTGGCCCCGTTCCTCGTAGTTGTACGCGACCTGCAGCAGGGCCGTGGACTTGCCGGAGTTCATCGCCCCGTACCTGAAGTAGAGCTTCGCCATCCCCCGGTCCCTTCCCGTCATGTGGTGCCCGGGTGATCCTACCGTTGCGCCTGTCCTGCAGGAGACGTTGTGCACCCGGCGTGCGTTCAGTCGTAGACACCCTCCACGTGCCACCTCCCCGCGCGTTGGACGAGCAGGAGCTGGGGGGCGTCCATGCGTCCGAG
>JBQEKJ010000316.1:0-2705 GCA_052103835.1 Pauljensenia sp. | reverse complement strand
CACCGGATACGAGACCACCGCCGTGGTCAGGGCCGACACCATCGGGCTCCCGGCCAGCACCAGCCGCAGGGCCGTCTCCACCAGTGCGACCGAGGCGACGACGGCTGCGACTCCGCCGCCTCCCGCCCGACGCAGCACCAGTGCGCCACCGACGAGGACCACGGGCAGCATCCACGAGGTGGCGACCCACCACACCGGGGCGCCGATCCCGATGACTGCGACCACGAGCGCCCCGAAGGCAGGGGGGTTCACCAGACGGCGCCCCCTCACCACCAGCAGGTACTTCGATGCGGTCGCCACCAACGCTGCCGCGGCGGCTGCGAGGACGTCGACGGTGGAGCTGGACGGCCACAGCAGGAAGAACAGCAACAGGCCTGTGGACAGGGCGGAGACATGGCGCCTGGGGGCATGCACCAGGGAGGCGATGAGACAGTTGGCCCCCACGGCGACGCCGACGCACACCGCCAGCGAGGACGCCAGGTCCACGAAGGGCGGCGGCAGGGCACCCAACAGGGACCCGAGCAGGGCCCAGGCAGCGAGGAGGGTGAGCACCGCCAGGAGTAGCCCGTACATGGAGGTGCGCCCGAGCAGTCGGTCCAGGCGCACCGACGTCCGGGTCATGCGAAGACCTCCCAGCGGCGCTCCCCCGTTTCGCTCCAGGCGGCGGTGCGGTCCTCCTTCAGGACCAGCGCATCCACCCCGAGTGCTCGTGAGACACGGGTCGGTCCGGCGAAGAAGAGTGCCGTGGTGGCGGCATCGGCGAGCACCGCCCGTGGCGCTGCGGCCCAGGTGGCCGACACACCCCTCACCGGTCGCCCCGTACGGGCGTCCAGGACGTGGTGGACGCCGGGCGCCCAGGTGCGCCGGTTGGTCGAGGAACCGCACACCGCGCCCCCCTCGGAAGTGACCACGCCGATGACGCGACCCGGGTCGTCGGGATCCTCCAGGCCGATGCGTCGGGACGGGCCCACCCCGGCCACGTCGCCGCCGGCGTCCACCAACGCCGTGGGGAGACCGAGGGAGAGGATCTCCTCCAGGACCAGGTCCACCAGCTGCCCCTTGCCCACCGCCCCGACATCCAGGGTGATGGGAGTGGTGGTGGTCAGTCGGGTACCGTCCCAGCTGCACACCTCGTCCCACGCGGGGGCCGGGAGGTGGCCGGGGAGGGGCCGCAGCCGGTAGTCGGGTCCATAGCCGAGATGGACCAGGGAGGCCCCCACCAGGGGGTTCACCGCGCCCTGGGTCAACTCCCCCAGCCGTGCGTAGGTCTCCAGGAGCTCTGCGGCGTACGGGGGCAGCTCGAAGGTGCCGGCAGCTGCGGACATCCGGGTGACCAGGGAGTCCTCACGGAAGCGGGAGAAGGTGCGGTCGTAGTCCTCGATGACGGCTGACACGGCGCGGCGGGCGTGGTCGGGGAGTGGATCGGGCGTCGTGATGCGCCACTGCGTGCCGATCGCCTCGAAGGTCCAGGTGTGGCCGCCCTCGTCGGTGCCTCCCGACACCGACATTGCCGCGGCCGGGGAGCCCGGCACCCCCACCGCCGTGGTGGGACCCTCACTCACCGGCCTGCTCGCGGATCTCCTCAAGGGCGCTGTTGAACCCGGCGCCCGTCAGGGACGAGCTCGCGACCGTCGTCACATCGGCCTCGTCCAGGGTCTTCCCCACGACCTCTGCGGACACGTTCTCCGCGAAGTCCTGCTGGTAGCGCAGCGCCTGGGAGTCGGAGGCACCGGGCGTGACAGTGACGGCGGTGATGGTGCCGTCCTCGAGGGTGAGCTCGACCTCGATGCTCTGCTGCCCACCGGGACTTGAGTAGGAGCCGGAGGCGGAGTAGGTGCCACTGGCCCCCGTGCTCCCGGAGTCCGTGGTGGACCCGGTGTCCGTCGAGGAGGCACTCGGGTCCTGGGTCGCAGTGTCGGAGTCCTCGGTCGACGTGGAGGCCGAGGTGGTCGCACAACCGGAGGCGAGGACGACCAGTCCGGTGGCGGCGCCGACACGGAGGAAGCCGGCGGGACGAAGGCGTGAGGAGGGGCGGGGCATGGGTGCTCCTTGGCGGGTGGTCGTGGGCGGTCGGACGTGGATCGGGTCCCACGGACACTGCCAGTGGTGCCCGCCGGGTCGTCTGGCGGCAGCACCTCCGGAGCTCCCCGGGGACCGACATGACGATGTTCCGGTACGGGCCTTGGCGGTCACGGTGACGATGCTGTCCGTCTCCTGTGGGGCGCTCCCTCCCTGTCGATGGCTCTCCCGGTGCCCCTCCCGGGACGCCCCGATCACCTCACTTCGATCAGCGCCTCCCGTCCGGGACTTCCGGTCAGGACCTCACGATCAGAACGTCCCGTCGATGTCGGAGACGACGACGACCTTCTGGTTGACGAACTCGGTGAGGCCGAGGTCGATGAGTTCGCGCCCGTACCCGGAACGCTTGGTGCCACCGAAGGGGATGTCCGCCTTCACGCCCGTGGGCTGGTTGATGTAGACCATGCCGGTGTCCAGGCGACGGGCGAGGTGCTGGGCGCGCGCGATGTCCGAGGAGAACACCGTCCCGCCCAGCCCGAAGGGTGAGGAGTTCGCGATGCTGACGGCGTCGTCCTCGTCCGTGGCACGGTAGAGCTGGGTGACGGGACCGAAGAACTCCGTGTGCGCTGTGTCGGAGTCCAGGGGGATGTCCGTCAGCAGCGTCGGCCGGAAGAAGGCACCCCGGT
>JBQEKJ010000315.1:0-2737 GCA_052103835.1 Pauljensenia sp. | reverse complement strand
CTGCACGAGGGGGACGGCGACCCGCATCCGGAGGTCGCCCGCCTGGAACACGACGGGTGGAGCGTGCGCACCGTGAGCGCAGCCCTGGGTGTCATCGCCTTCGTCTTCGAGGGGCGCCCCAATGTCCTGGCCGATGCCGCGGGCGTCCTGGCCAGCGGCAACACCGCGGTCCTGCGCATCGGGGGTGACGCGCTGGGCACGGCCACCGCGATCCGTGACCTGGCGCTCGCCCCGGCACTGGCGGACACCGGCCTGCCCGCAGGCGCGATCTCCGTCATCCCCGTGCGCGACCGGTCGGCGGGCTGGGCCCTCTTCTCCGACCCGCGTCTGGCACTGGCCGTGACGCGGGGCTCCGGGCGCGCCGTCACCGAGCTCTCCGCGGTGGCACGCCAGGCCGGCATCCCCGTCTCCGCCCACGGCACCGGTGGGGCGTGGCTGGTGGCCGACTCCTCGGCGGACGTGCACCGCTTCGCGTTGGCTGTGACCCATTCCCTGGACCGCAAGGTCTGCAACACGCTCAATGTCGCAGTCGTCGTGGCCGACCGAGCCGCCGAGCTGGTGCCCGCGCTGCTGGGCGCAGCGGACGCCGCGGCGGCCTCCCGCTCGGGGACGGCGCGTGTCCATGTGGAGTCAGGCAGCCGCGAATGGGTGGAGGCGGGGGAGTTCACCCGCACCATCGACGTCGTGCGGGCTGACGGCGTCCACGAGGAGCCGCGTGCCACACCGATCCCTGCCGACGAGCTCGGCACTGAGTGGGAATGGGAGGACACCCCGGAGTTCTCCTTGGTGGTCGTCGACGACCTCGATGCCGCGATCGACCTGGTCAACGCCCACAGTCCCCACTTCGTGGCGTCCCTGATCGCGGGGGAGGCCAGGGCCCAGGAGCGCTTCCGTGCCCTCGTGGATGCCCCCTTCGTCGGGGACGGGTTCACACGTTGGGTCGACGGACAGTACGCCCTGGACCAGCCCGAACTCGGACTCTCCAACTGGGAGCGAGGGCGTCTCCTGGCACGTGGAGCCGTACTCACGGGGGCGGACCTGACGACGCGTCGACTGTTCGCCCACCACGAGGACCCCGACCAGCACCGCTGAGCACGGGCGGGCGCGGGCCCCGGGCCGAGGGAGCGGGCGGGGGCAGCTCAGACCAGGCCCAGCTCCTGGAAGGCATGGGCGAGACCACCCTCGTCGACGGGTCCTGTCACCATGTCCGCGAGTGCCTTCACGCTCTCGCGGGCGTTGCCCATGGCGACGGCCGTGCCCGCGGCCTCCAGCATCTCCAGGTCATTCTCCGAGTCCCCGATGGCAACGGTGTCGGCGGGATCCACACCCAACAGCCGCGTGGCCAGCAGTAGGCCGACTCCCTTGTCCACGCCGAGGGGGAGCAGCTCACCTGTCAGTCCTCCCGGTCCCATGGAACCCGGGATCACGTGGTATCGATCCTGGAAGGAGTCGATCACGCCGCCCACGGTGACCGAGTGGTCCGCAGGCAGCGTGAAGGTGCACTTCGAGGAGGTCTGCGGCAGCCCCTCGCGCACCCACGGGGTGACCTGGTGGGCGTAGGCGCTCCAGGAGCCCTGGGAACCCGAGGTGGTGAGGACGCGCAGGAAGCCGGGGGAAGGGTTGAGCGAGTCCGGTGACTGCCAGACCCAGTCCGCCCCCAGGGCGTCCAGTTCGGCGGTGACCTCCTCGATGGATCCGCGGTCCATGCGCACGTCGCTGTGCACCTCGTCGCCCACCCGCACGTAGCCGCCGCCGCCTGCCACGATGCCGCTCATCCCCGTCTCCAGGATCCACGGGTAGACCTCGGGCACCGTGCGTCCCGTGCAGAGCATGAGGATGTGGCCTGCATCCACGGCAGCCTGACAGGCGGCGCGCGCGGAGTCCGGCATGAGCTGATGGGAGTCGATGAGGGTTCCGTCGACGTCGAGGAAGACCAGTTTGCGTGTCATGGAGAGTCTCCCATGGGTGAGTGGGTGAGTGGGTGAGTGGGGCGAGGGCAGGTGGGGAGCGCCCGACAATCGGGCCTCCAGCGGGGAGAACGACGTTCGGGAGCTGCTCGGTGGCAGAGGATGGGGCCCGGGACCATCAGGTCCCGGGCCCCATCCTCCACTCTCCGTCATGCTGCGCGAAGGGTGGTGGTGCTCAGTGGTTGTCGCGGTGCAGCGCCTTCTTGGCACGGTCGACCAGTGCCTCGGCACCGGCCTTCACGTCACCTGCGGCGTCGCGGACCTTGTCGCCCGCGTCGTCCAGGGTCTCCTTGACCTTGCCCTCGGTGTGCTGGACCTTGCCCTCGGCCTCCAGGTCCTTGTCGCCGGTGACCTTGCCGGCAGTCTCCTTGAGCTTCCCGCCAGCCTGGTCGGCCTTCTGGTCGAGCTTGTCATCGAAGTCGGACACGTATGCCTCCTGGATAGTCTGTCTTGGACGTTCCCACCCTCGCACGCCCGGGAGGGAGCGGCAACAGGAAGGACGTGGTGCAGGCGGTGCCGTTCAGCTGCCGCACTGTGCACCGATCACTGATCGACGGGGTTGCCCGGGTTGCCGGGGATCTCCTCATCGGCGAGTGCGGTGCCAGGCTGGTCACCGACCGTGGAGACCTCGTCACCGAAGTTCGGGCGGACCTTGGGCTGGACGCCCTCGGTGGCGACCTCGTCATCGAGATCCGGGTGGGTGGTGGGCTGGTTGCCGGGGGTGGGGACTTCCTTGTCGCTCATCGCGCTCCTCCTGTGGACGGTGTCCG
>JBQEKJ010000314.1:0-2741 GCA_052103835.1 Pauljensenia sp. | reverse complement strand
AGGGTCTCGGTGAAGACCTGGTCGATGCCCGCCGACACACGGTCCGCGCCCTGGCCGGTGATCTTGGGGGCCAGAGCGTTCTTCTTCTCATTGGTGTAGTAGGTGATGTCGGCGGGGGTGGCGCCGGGCGCGTAGAAGGTCAGCATGTCCTTGCTGAACTCGGGCGGCAGGACGATCGCCGCGTAGTACTCCCCTGACTTCGTGCCGTCGATGGCAGCCTCCTCGCTGGTGATCACCCAGTTGAAGTCGTCGTTGGCGCGCAGTGCCGACTGCACCTGGTCACCGATGTTGAGGCGCAGGGGGATCAGGTCGCTCTGGTAGCCCTCGTCGGTGTTGGCCACCGCGACTGTCAGCTCGTCCACATGGGCGAAGGGGTCCCAGCTCGCGATGACGTTGAACCAGGTGAACAGGCTGGGCAGCACCGACAGGCCGACCACCACGATGATGGCCATGGTGTTGCTGGTGGCCCGGGCGACGTCGCGTCGCACCAGCTTCCAGATGCACCTCATGCTTCCTCAGCCCCCTTGGCGGAGTCCCGCGACGTGTCCTCCCCGGAGCCGGACGCGTCCCGGCTCGGAGGGGTGGTCTCTCCGGGTGCAGTGTGGTCGTGGCCAACAGGTCCGGGGGCGTCGGGGCCCGCCCTCAATGGGTCCGTCGGCACGGGGTCGGTCTCCCGGTGCCCGGATGACTCCCGGTCGGGCAACTCCCCTGTGGGAGGCTCCGGGTCGGGAGTCGCCAGGTCGGGCGACGTCGGTCCCTCCGCTGGGTCGCCGCTCGTGTCGGCCGGTCGGGCAGGCGGAGCGGTCTCCCCGGGCGTGGCCTGCGCGGAACCGGGGTGGTCGGGCACAGTCCCCTGCCCGGCCCCGGACCCGAGGTCCGTGTCCCCCGACGAGGGCGGCCCAGGAGTCCCCCCGACCACACGGCTCGCCAGCGGGTGCCTCACCACCGCCTCACGCGCTGCGGCACGGCGGGCGCGGTAGCGCACCGTCATGGCCCGACGGAGGGCCGGTTCCGGCATGGCACTGAGCTCCAGGCCGTCATCGATGCTGTGCCGGATGTACTCCGTCCACACCAGGAATGTGAACAGCACCAGGAACCACGCCACCCACAGACCGAGCAGCAACACCTTCGTGTCGGGATCCGAGGATGGCACCGCCGCGAGGATGATCGGCACCGTGAGGCCCGCGATGAGCGCTCCCCGACGCAGATGGGGGTAGTACCTCCTGAAGACTCGTGCCCGGTGTTCCAGCAGCTCCCGGTAGTCCTCACGGTCGGCCAGGGAACGCAGGACCTGGGAGAGACGGTAACGGTTGGGACCGTGGACCTCCTAGGCGATGAGCAGGTCGGTCGAGGCGATCTCACGGTTGAACATGCGGGTGAGGTTGCCCAGACGGCCTCGGAGGACGAGCCCCAGGATGAAGGCCAGTCCGACGAAGACTGCCAGTGCTTGCAGACAGCTCCAGTAGTGGCCGCCGTAGAAGCCGCTGATCACCTCACGCATGGCGTTGATGCCATAGGTGAACGGGAAGAAGGGGTAGAGCCTCTGGAAGAACGCGGGCATCATCTCGATGGGGTACAGACCCGAGGCACCCGGGATCTGCACGATCACCAGGACCACGCAGAGTCCCTTGCCGATGTGACTGAAGGACACCGACAGTGCGTAGATGATGCTCAGGTAGGTCAGTGCGATGAGCACTCCCGTCCCCATGAAGGCGATGGCACTGACCCGCTGCACCCCGAGCACCAGGTCACCCGCGGTGACCAGCAGTCCCTGCAGGGCGGCCACGCACGCCAGGAGCATCCACCGGCCCAGGTATCCCTGGGTCACGGTGAGCCCCTCGACCCCTTCGGGGTCCACCTCCAGCTTGAGGATGACCATGAGCATGAAGCTGCCGATCCACAGCGAGAGGTTCGTGAACAGGGCCGCCATGGCCGATCCGTAGGCAGCCACCGGGAAGACGACCTGCTCGCTCACCTGGACCGGGGAGGCCATGAACTGCGCGATCTGCTGCGGATCCAGTCCGGTGAGCGTGCCCAGGTCGCTCCACACGGAGGCGGAGCCGAGAGCCACCACGTCGGTGCGGATCGTACCCAGACCCTGGTCGACATCCTCCAGGTTGTCGGACAGGCCTCCCAGGGCGGTGACCGTGGTCCCGATCTGTCCGTCCAGGGACTCCAGGAGGGTCTTGGCCTGGGCCAGTTGCTCCCGTTGGGCGGTGAGCGCCCCGGACACCCCACCGGCGCTGGCTGACATGGCGGACATGCCTTGGTTGAGTGCGGGAATCGTCCGGGTGAGCACGGTCTGGAGTTGGCCCGAGGCCGTGGCGGCATCCTGGATCGAGGTGTCGACCGCATCGGCGGCGTCGGTCAGTGAGGTCACCGTGGAGTCCAGGTCCTGGTTGACGGACTTCAGGCTCGTCACCACGACCTGGTCCGCCGTGTTGCGTTCCTCCAGGTTGGCCAGCACGTCCCGCACCTGATCCGCGAGCACCGGATCCAGGTCATCGTCATCGAGGAGGGCCGTCAGCTCCGCAATGGCCCTGCCATTGGCGGTGACGGCGCCGTCGACCGCGTCGAGCGCGGTACCCACGTGGGCGTTGACCTGCGTGACCCCATCAGCCAGATCTCTCAGCGAGGACTGGGTCTGGGAGGAGACCTGTGCCAGGAGTGTGGCTCCCTGCACGTACGAGGACGTGGCCGTGCTCGTGAAATCCGCAATGCTCCCCTGCGCGGCACTCGCC
>JBQEKJ010000313.1:0-2744 GCA_052103835.1 Pauljensenia sp. | reverse complement strand
GACCTCTCCCCCACGCAGCAGCGGGGCGATGGCCGGGTGGGCGCGCAGGTCCTCCAGGAGCCCGCGGGGGGTCCCGTCGATGGCGGCCAGGCCCATCGGGTCCACGACGATGCCCAGGGCGATGGAGTCGGAGTTGGTGTACAGGAAACCGCCGCCGTGGAGACCGCGGGTGCAGCCCACCATCAACTGGGCCACGCCCTCGCCCTCGCCGACCCCGAAGCGGTCCTCGATCGCACCCTGGGGCAGCTCGATGACCTCCTTGACGCCGGTGGCCACCTGACCGGACACGGGCGGTCGGACGATCCCGACCTCGCGCGCCAGCAGGGAGTTCGTGCCGTCGGCCGCCACGACCACGTCGCTGCGCAGTTGCTCGCCGTCGGCGCGGATGCCCACGACCTTCCCGTTCTCGCGGACCAGTCCGTCCACGGTGATCCCGGGGACCACCATGGCGCCGGCCTCCTCGGCCAGTCCCGCCATCCACTCGTCGAGGACGGAGCGTGTGACGGTGACGGACTGGGGGCTGCCGTCCGCCCTCGTGGGGGCCTGGGTCGAGACCAGCACCGAGCGGTCGCCATCGATCAGCCCGATGCGCTCCTGGACGACGTGGCGTTCGGCGGGCACGCGCTGGGCCAGGCCCGGCTCCAGTGCGTCGAGCGCCGCGGTGTAGAGGCGTCCCCCGGAGACGTTCTTCGCGCCGGGTGTGGCACCGCGGTCGACGAGGATCACGCTGCGGCCGGCCCGTGCCAGTGTGAGGGCGCAGGCGGATCCGGCGGGTCCGGCGCCGACGACGATGACGTCGGTGTGTTCCTCGTCCATCACTTCGCCCCTGCGGAGAGCCGTTCGATGAGGGCGGGAACGACGTCGTAGAGGTCGGCGAGGACCTGGTGGTCGGCGTCCGCGATGGCGGGGCTGTCGCCGTCGGTGTTCACCTCGACGACCACCTTCGCCCCACGCATCCCGACCGCGTGCTGCACCTGGCCGGACACTCCCAGGCCGAGGTACAGGGCGGGTGAGACGTGGAGGCCGGAGATGCCGATGTAGCGCTCCACGGGCAGCCAGCCGCGATCCTCGGACACCGGGCGGGTGCAAGCGACCTGCGCGTCGAGGGCCTCGGCCAGGCGGTCCACCAGGTCCAGGTCGGAGCGGTCCTTGAGGCCCATGCCGACGCACACCACGCGCTGGGCGTTCGTGAGGTCGACGTCGGACTTCGGGCGCTCCTCGAGTCCGGTACGCACCACCCGGGTGTCGGGGGCCGTGACCTCGACGGTGTCGACGGTGGGGTCGGGCGTGGGGGCGTCAGCGCCCGCGCGGGCGACGACGGAGACCACCGCGGGTCCCTCCCACGCGAGTGCCGCCACGGCACCGCCGGCGTAGACGACCCGCTCGGCGTGGCCACCGTTCGCGGTCAGCTCCAGGGAGGTCGCCTCGGGGACGAGGGCGACGTCGAGTCGCTGGGCCAGGCGTGCGGCGATCTCACGTCCGGCGATGGTGGCGGGCACGAGGACGAGGGCGCACCCGTGCTCCCGCGCAATGGTCTCCAGGGAGGGCACCGTGGCCTCGGGGCGTGCCCCGGTGGGGAGGACGGCCCGGAGAAGGGTGCCACCCAGTGAGGCGGCCTGGCGTTCGAGGTCGGCAGCGAGCTCGGGGGTCTCGACGACGAGGATCGTGCTCATGCGAGGACTCCGTCCTGCTGGAGGGAGGAGACCAGGGAATCGGCGATCTCCTGTGGTGTTCCGTCGTGGCGCACGTGGCGCCGCTCCGCGACGTAGCCGGTGGTCCGTGCGGTGTGCGTGCGGGGTGCGAGGTCAGCGGTCGCGAGGCCGAGGTCCTCGACAGTGACCTTCTTCTTGGCCTTCTTGGCGGCGCCCATCACGGCCTTCAGGCCGGGGATGGGGGCCGGGGCGATCTCCGGGACCACGGAGACGACGGCGGGCAGTGAGCACTCGACGTGCTCGATGGCGTCATCGAGGACCCGCGTGGCGCGCAGCGTCGTCCCGTCGACCTCGATGGACTGGGCGTTCGTGATGAGCGGCCAGTCGAGGAGTTCGGCGATGCGGGGGGCGGTCTCGTGGGCGTAGGTGTCCGCTGCGCCCTCGGTGGTGATGACCAGGTCGGCGCCCTCCACGCCACGGATGGCCGCGGCGAGGGCCTGCGCCGTCACGCGGCCGTCGACCTCGACGCCACTGGGGGGGAGGACCTGGAGGGTGGAGTCCAGGCCGCGGGCCAGGGCGTCCTTGAGCCCGACCGGGGTGATGTCCCCGAAGGTCAGGCCGACCAGCTCCTGGCTGGTGCCCGATGCGGTCGCGCGGGCGGCTGCGGTGAGACGTGCGCACTCGATGGTGTTGCGGTCGTAGGGCGAGATCTCGTGGCGCGCGCGGCTCGTGTCCAGGTCGTGCGTGGAGGGATCGGTCCTCAGGTCCTGGTCACTCACGACCCACTTGAAGCAGGCAATGGTCGTCATCGGGTTCCTTCCATTCCGGTGCGGTGTCGGTGCCGACCCCGCCACTTCGCGGAGGCGTCGTCGGCATCGCTCCTTGATGAACCCAATCCTTCGCGGTCGTGCCCGTCGGGGTGGCGCGGATCGTGGTGGCCGTCGGACACCGTGTGGTGGGGGTCGGACACGGCTGCCGAGCACGGGGGAACGGACGCGAAAGGACGGTCACCGCGCGAGGGGAACGGGGCCGGGCGGGGGCCAGCCGGGGTACGGAGGAGGCAGTGCGGTCGTGGCACACCGCGTCCCTCCG
>JBQEKJ010000312.1:1746-2744 GCA_052103835.1 Pauljensenia sp. | reverse complement strand
GGTCAGGATGCGGTGGTGAAGCGGTCCCTCAGGACGCGGGCCCACCTGTTGGCGGGCAGTGAGGCGTCGAGGGCCGCCAGAGCGGTGGCGTACTTGGAGACCCGGGCAGGACGGTGTCCACCCGCCCACAGGAGGTGGTCGAGGTCAGAGGGCCGGGAACCGGACTTGGTCTCGATGATGACGAGGTCGGGGTGGGCGAGGACTCCACCTCCCGGGGAGGTCCATTCCAGGCCTGAGTCGACGGTGGCACGCCCGGATCCGTCACCCATGAGAAGGGTGGCGCGCCGGTAGCTGACGTCGAGGGTCGGCTCCAGGGTCGCGGCGGTGCCGGGTGCCCTTCCCAGTGGGCCCAACCGGGAGTCGACCCACTCGCGTTCCGCCTCGCTGAGGCCCGTCCATGAGCAGCACACCGTGTCGCGGGGAACCCGTTCCTTGACGGTCTGCCCGCGCGGACCGCGGGACTTGACCTCCAGGAAGCACAGCTCCGAGTCGACGTAGGTGCGGGTGCGCACCTTGAAGCGTCGTCTCCGCCTGGTCGCCGCCGTGTGGTACCCGGCGAGGTCGGGGGTGTCGAGATAGGTCGAGTGGTAGGACTGCGTCCTCAGCCCGTCGATGTCGAGCACCCGCGTCTCGGGATCCAGCCCGGAGAGGATCCCGGGCACGTCCACCCGCTCGACCAGGTACTTGCGGTCCACCCGGGTCAGCAGGGCGGCGCGGCCCACCAGCTCCTGGAGGTCGATGCCGGTCAGATCGTGGGGAACCAGGTCCACATCCGAGACGCGACCGGGACGAACCCCTTCGGCGGTCCCCAGTCGGGCGGCCGTCTCCCGGGCGCTCATCGGGCCCCCTCCCGTGCCGGGAGCGCAGTGATGCCTCCGGCCGTCGGGGCCGTCCCGGTCCGCCCCGGGGCCACCCGGGCCGCAGCACTCCCGGCTGACGGGGTGCGGGCCGCGGTCGCAGTCGCGTCATCCGTCTGCCGCACACCGGAGCCCCGGTGG
>JBQEKJ010000312.1:0-1736 GCA_052103835.1 Pauljensenia sp. | reverse complement strand
TCTCGCGAGGTGTCACCACCCCGACCCGGGCGGGAGACCCGGTACCGCGCCTCGACCAGGGTGAGGTCGTTGACGAGGTCGAGCCTCACCACCTGCATGTTCGTGACCCTGGCGTCCAGCAACTGTGCCAGGGCCGCACGCAGCTCGTCCTCGTCGGCGATCGCCCGGTCCAGCTGCACCAGTTGGGACCGGTGCGCGCCCAACAGCCGGGGACTGT
The DNA here is from genome assembly GCA_052103835.1 of Pauljensenia sp. Taxonomy (GTDB): domain Bacteria; phylum Actinomycetota; class Actinomycetes; order Actinomycetales; family Actinomycetaceae; genus Pauljensenia. The sequence continues at coordinate 1,519 of JBQEKJ010000312.1, read as the reverse complement.
CCCCGACCGCGAGCGCCGCCAGCACGAGCTCGATCAGGGCCACCATGAGGGGTGTGATGGCCGTCGCCATACCCGAGATCAGGCCGATCGCCAGGGAGGCGAAGTAGTAGGCGACCTCGTGCTGGGAGATCTCGGAGGAGCGCAACCGGATGATCGAGAGCACCCCGAAGAGACCCAGGCCCAGCCCCATGCCGACACTGGAGTCCACCAGGACGATGGAGACGGCCAGGACACCGACATTGACCCCGAGGAACGCGGCGACCAGGTCGGAGCGGTGGTGGCGGGGAAAGTACAGGCCGAAGGCCAGGATGCTGATCGCCACCAGGTCGACGGCGATCATCGCGATGGTGCTCATTGTGGGGCTCCTCTGTGGTTCGTCGAGGGTCCCATTGGGCCAGACGGACCTGTGACGGGCCTGTGGTCGCGGTCAGACGCGGCTGGGCGGGAGTTCGCCGTCCGTTCGTCCGTCGTTCACGCCCTCGTCCGGGCGCCGCGCGTCGGGTACGCCGGCGATCCCACCCCGCCTCCCACCCCCGTCGCGGCAGCGACGTCACCAGCCCCTGAGGGGCGACGAGGGCGACGCGAGGTGGGCGCAACCCCGGGACCGCGCGGCACCGCCGGTCAGGACCGACGCAGGTGCTCCATGACACGGACCTCGTCGAGGACGCTGAGGTAGGGCAGGGGGTCCACGTGGTTCTCCAGCACATAGGTGGTCAGCTGGTCGCGCACCACCTGCACCAGGTCGGCAGGGTCCCAGGGCTTGGCGATGTAGTGGTCCAGGCCCGCCTGGTTGAGTGCGCGCACCGTGTCCGCCTGACCGGCCTGACCGGTGACGAGGATCGTGCGCGCCCTCCGGGTCCGGGGGTCCGCGGCGACCTCCACCAGGAAGTCCACCCCGCTGCGGCCCGGCAACCGGTGATCGGCGAGGACAACAGCGAGCTCGTCCCCGTCCTCCAGCGCGGCCTCCACGGCGTCCCAGGCGTCCGGGACGTCCTCGGCCTCCTCCAGGTGGACCTTCGACCAGAAGACCTCGAGGTCCCGCTCCAGGGCATGGCGGACCTCCACCTCGTCCTCGAGGACCAGTACGACCAGCGTCATGACTCCCCCTCCCCCACATCCACTGCGACCAGCGTGACACGTACCCGAGTCGCACCGGGCCCGGACTCCACCTCGATGCCCCCTCCCGCATCCGTGAGGATCGTGGAGACGATGGACAGCCCCATCCCCAATCCGTACCTCACGCGGCCCGCCCGGGTCGTGAAGTGCGGTTCGAAGATCCGTGCCTGCAGGTCCTCGGGGATGCCGGGGCCGTTGTCGGACACCTCGACGACCACGACCGCGCCCTCGTGGGCAACCTTCACGACGATGCGCGGGGCAACCGCGCCCCGCGCGGGCAGGGCACGACCGTCTCCCTCGTGCCCCTCCTCGGTGCGGGCGAGATCCTCACGCTCGTCCTCGAAGGCGTCCGCGGCGTTGACCAGCAGGTTCATCCACACCTGGTCCAGGGAGCCGGATCGCG
>JBQEKJ010000311.1:0-2753 GCA_052103835.1 Pauljensenia sp. | reverse complement strand
TCCGCGTAGCGGATCGTGGCCACACGCTGGGCGACGATGAGGACCGCCGCACCGTTGACATAGTCCGGCAGCGCCAGGCGCAGCCGGGCGTCGGTGGCATAGTCGAGGGCGGAGAACGAGTCGTCGAAGACGTAGAGGTCAGCGGCCCGGTACAGCGCGCGGGCGATGGAGAGGCGCTGACGCTGACCGCCGGAGAAGTTGGAGCCGCCGGGCTCCACCCGGGAGTCGATCCCGTCCTCCATGCGGGCGACGGACTCCGTCGCCTGGGCACCCCGCAGCGCCCACTCGACGCGCTCACGCTGGGACGCATCGGGGGAGGGAACACCTGAGACGGTCTCCGCAATGGTGCCCGAGAAGAGGTAGGCGTGCTGGGGGACCATGGCGATGCGCCCCCGCAGCTCTGCGAGGTCGAGCTGGTCGATGGGGACCCCGGAGGCCTCGATGGCACCCGACGTCGGGTCCATCAGGCGCGGGAGCAGGTTCACCAGCGTGGTCTTGCCCGAGGCCGTGGCCCCGATGACGGCGGTGGTGGTGCCCGGGGCGAGGTCGAGGTCGATGCCAGCCAACACCGGTTCCTCCGCACCGGGGTACTGGAGGGTCACGTCGCGCAGGGCGAAGGTCCAGCGCCCCTGTGGTGCGGGTGCCGGCGACGCGATGTCGGCGATGGAGGGCGCGTGGTCCAGGACAGCGTGGATGCGGCCCGCGGAGACGTTTGCGCGGGGCACCATGATGAACATCATTGCGGCCATCATGACTCCCTGGAAGATCAGCCCCAGGTAGTTGATGAAGGCGAAGAGCGCACCGATCTGCATGGTGCCGGAGTCGATGAGGTGGCCGCCGAACCACAGCACCGCCACGGTCGACAGGGAGATCACGACGGTGACCGCCGGGAACATCAGGGCGAAGAGCGTGCCGATCTTCAGGGCGACGGAGCGCAGCTGCTGGTTCGCGTCCGCGTAGCGCTCACGTACGAAGCGTTGACGGACGAAGGCGCGGATGACGCGGATGCCGGTGAGCTCCTCGCGCAGCACGGTGTTCATGTGGTCGATGCGGGTCTGCTGGACGGAGAAGAGTGGGGCCAGACGCATCATGATCAGGCCGACCACGACCGCCAGGACGGGGACCAGGACGAGGAGCAGCCGCGACAGGGACACGTCCTGGCGCAGCGCCATGACGACACCGCCGACACCCATGATCGGCGCTTGGATCATGATCACGAAGGTCATCAGGGTGACCATCTGGACCTGCTGGACGTCGTTCGTGGAGCGCGTGATCAGGGAGGGCGCACCGAAGGTGTGGACGTCCTGGGCGGAGAACTCCTGGGCGTGGGTGAAGATGCGGTGGCGCAGCCAGGCGCCGAGCCCCATGGAGATGCGAGCCCCCAGGAACACCGCGAAGCCCGTCGCCACAGCCTGGGCGAGGGTGACAGCCATCATGACGCCACCCATGCGCCAGATGAAGGCGGTGTCGCCCATGGCGACGCCCTCGTCGATGATGCGGGCATTGAGGTCGGGGAGGTACAGGGCCGCGATCGTCGCGAGCGTCTGGAGAGCGACGGTGGCGATGACCTCGCCGAGCCGCGTGCGCAGGTAGGTCCATGCAAGTCTGAAGAGCACAGGTGGTCCGTTCGGATGGAGCCGGGTGGCCGCCCGTCCGACCCGGGGTGGGGGCGGGGGTGTCGTCCGGGGGTGGAGTACGGAGTACGGAGTACGGAGTGCGGTGCCGGGAGTCGTGGCGCCGGCACCGTCGAGACTGATACATGCTAGATCCGCCCGGCCCGGGGTGCTCTGTACCTTCTGACGGTTGAGCAGGACCTCACAGGCAGGTGGGGCCTCCCACCTAGACTGATGACGTGGAATCATCGGCGTCGTCGCGCACCAGGGGCAGTGCCTTCTCCCGTGAACAGGTCGAGGCGGGCTTCTGGTGCGTCCTGGGGTCCGCGCGGGGTGTCGCGGCGCTCCCCGACGTTCACGAGGGCGTCCCCACCGATCTGGTGACTCTCCTGGAACCGGCCCTCTCGGGGTACGGCCTCGACGCCGCCGGGCAGGAGCGGGTCGCGGCACTGGTCGTGGCGACCAGGAACTGGGTGCCAGGGGCGGGGAGCGCGGGGACGATCTCCGCCGCCGAGTTCGAACGCGCGCGCCGGGACCTGCTCACCGGTTGGGGAGCGGGGGCCTGGAGAGGTGCGCTGGTGTGGCCACCGACCTCACGCACGGTTGCCGTCCGGCTGGGTGGGGGTCATTGGAACGATGCGTTGGAGTCGCTCGGGGTGGCAACCTCTGCTCGGGGGCGCGGACGTGGTGGCACGCGTTTCACGAGTACCGCCCAGGTCGGGTCCGTCGCACGCTTCCTGCACGAGGCGGAGGCTTCCGGCGGGTCGACCTCCTTCGCCGGCTACACGGACTGGGCACGGCGCCAACGGGTCGCGGGTCACCAGGTCCCCGCACCGGCCACGGTCCGGCAGCACTTCGGGTCCTGGTCGGCAGCAGTGGCAGCGGCGCGGGCAGAACAGGAATGATGCTCCCGAGCCTCTACCCGGCTTGATCGTCGAGCTGCTTGACGATGGGGCGGATGTACTCGTCCACTTTACGCGCAGCGGCAACGATCTGATCGGCAATCTGCTGCAGGGAGGTGTCAGGTCCTACTGCAATGGGGAACTCAAGTATCTTCAGGATGCTGTTGTGTCCTGGCTCCCAGTACTTGTCCTCTCCCGAGATGTCGAACGGGGGAATCTCTTTGACAGAAAAACTCCG
>JBQEKJ010000310.1:0-2762 GCA_052103835.1 Pauljensenia sp. | reverse complement strand
CATGCCTCCGGAGAGCTGGTGTGGATAGGCATCGAAGACCGCTTCCGGCCGGGGCATCCCCACACGGCGCAGGGTGTCGAGGCAGCGCTCCCTGACCTCACACCTCTTGAGGTGCTCGTGCACCCTCAACGGCTCGCTCACCTGCCGACCGATCGTCATGGTCGGGTTCAGGGAGGTCAGGGGATCCTGGAAGATCATGCCCGCCCGGGTGCCCCGCAGGCGGCGGACCTCCCGGGGGGATTCCTGCACCAGGTCCTGGCCCTCCAGGAGGATGCGACCGCCCACCACGTGTCCCCCGGCGGGTAGCAGCCCCATGATCGACAGGGCGGTCATGGTCTTCCCGCAGCCCGACTCCCCGACCAGGCCGAGGGTCTCACCGGCCCTGACCGTGAGGTCGATCCCGTCGAGGGGGTGGACCACCCCCTGTCGCACGTCGATGTCCGTGCGCAGTCCCTCGACCCGCAACAGCTCGGGGAGGTCGTCGGTCGTCCTCATCGTCATCTCCTCCTCAACCTCACCTCGAACGCATCGCGCAGGCCGTCACCGATGAAGTTGAAGGCGAGAACGATGAGAATGATCGCGATCCCGGGCGGGAAGATCAGCCACCAGTTGCCCGAGTAGGCATCGGTCAGTCCCGTCGAGAGCATGCCTCCCCAGTTCGCCGCGGGTGGCGGCACACCCAGTCCGAGGAAGGACAGGTAGGCGACGTAGAGCACCGCGTCGGCGACCTGGAAGGTCGCGTTGACGATCACAGTGCCGATCGCATTGCGCACGATGTGCGTCCGGATGGCCCTCCCGGACGTGCCACCCATGCCTCGCATCGCCAGGATGTACTCCCTGGACCTGAGGGACAGCGTCTCCCCCCGCACGAGTCGGGCGGGACCGAGCCATGCGAAGGCACCGATGATGATGATCAGGAGCGGCACCGACGGGGTGACGATCGTCGCCATCAGCATGAACAGGAACAGCGCCGGGATCGACATCAGCGCGTCCACGACGCGCATCATCAGCGAGTCCACCCATCCTCCGGCGAATCCGGCGATGGCTCCCCACAGGGTCCCGATGAAGGTCGCGAACACGCCTGCGAGGACACCGACGGTGATGGAGGTCTGACCTCCGAGCATCATCCGTCCGAGCTGGTCGTAACCGAGGCCGTCGGTCCCCAGGGGGTAACCGGGCCCCGGAGGGATGTAGGACGTCGACAGGTCGGTGTGGACCTGGTCCGTGCGATGGACGAGGGGACCGAGGAAGCAGAACGCCACGAGGGCGACCACGATGACCAGCCCCACCACCGCGAGCCTGTTCTGGAGGAAGACCTCCACGCCCTGGCGCCACACGCCCCTTCGGCGGACCAGCGTGTTGGCCCGTCCCCCGGGAACCGTTCCTACCTGCACCTGTGTTGTCATGATCGGCCCGCCAGACGAACTCGGGGGTCTGCGACAGCGTAGAGGAGGTCGGCGACCAGCGCCCCGATGACCGTCGCCAACGCGAGGATGATCGTGACCCCCAGGAGCACCGGGTAGTCCCGGCTCTGCGCCGACTGCCAGAAGAGCAGACCCATTCCGTTGAAGTTGAAGAGGGTCTCCACGACCAGGGCGCCGGAGAACAGCGCAGGGATGTAGAGGCCGAGCAGTGTGATCACCGGGAACAGCGCATTGCGCAGCGTGTGGACGAAGACCACCCGGAAGTCCGAGAGCCCCTTGGCCCTGGCCGTGCGTACGTACTGCTCATTGAGGTTGTCGACCATTGACGACCGCACGTACCGCGAGTACGAGGCGATCGTCACGATCGCGAGGGTGACGACGGGGAGCACCAGTGCCCGGGGTTCCGAGAACATCTCCGCCAGGGTGAACCCCTGCGGGGCCTCGGGCGGGAGCACGGGCCACACCTGGGAGAAGAGGATGATCAACAGGAGACCGAGGAAGAAGATCGGTGTGGAGTAGGCCAGGAGGGCCGCCACCGTGATCACGTAGTCCGGGGCCCGGTTCCTGCGCACCGCCTGCCACACCCCCAGGGGCACGGCCAGGAGGATCGCGAGGATGGTGGACATCAGCGACAGCAGGATCGTCTTCGGAAGTCGTTGGGAGATGGCGTCGGAGACCTCCTGGTTGAGCTTGTAGGAGTACCCGAAGTCACCTGAGGCGATCCTGCCGACATAGTGCACGTACTGGACGTGCAGTGGCTGGTCGAAACCGTTCTCATGGTTGAACTGCTGGATCTGCTCCTGGGTCGCCTCCTTGCCCAGCGTCGCACGTGCTGCTCCGCCGGGCAGGGAGTGCAGCAGCGCGAAGGCGATGACCGTCACCAGGACGACCACGACGAAGGCCTGGCCGACCCGTTTGAGGATGAAGGTTCCCATTGTCCTCTCCCTTCCGTGGGCGGGTGGGTGGGGGGCGGCGCCCCCCACCCACCCTCAGCGGTTCGTCCCACTCACTTCCAGGACCAGTCCTCGGGGTACATGAGGTTCATCGGGTCCTGGGGCTCCACACCCTGCAGCTCCGACTTGTACGCCGAGATCTGGTAGACGGGGTTCGGCATCCAGAGCACCGGGAGGTCCTCCGCGAGGAAGCTGTTGTAGGCGTCCATCGCGGTGTCATCGTTGGAGAACTGGGTCTGCTCGATGAGCTCGTCCGCCTCGGAGCTGGAGTAGGAACCGAGGTTGACCGGGGCGTCCGTGGCGAAGAGACGTTCACCGGAGGCATACACGGGGTAGTACCAGGAGCCCTGCGAGCCGAAGAAGGAGAGATCCCATGCGCATTCCT
>JBQEKJ010000309.1:0-2766 GCA_052103835.1 Pauljensenia sp. | reverse complement strand
CGACGGCATCATCGAGGCCGTCTCCATCCCCGTCATGGCCAAGGCCCGCATCGGCCATTTCGTCGAGGCGCAGGTCCTGCAGTCCCTGGGCGTGGACTACATCGACGAGTCCGAGGTGCTCACACCCGCGGACTACTCCCACCACATCGACAAGTGGGGCTTCACCGTTCCCTTCGTGTGTGGTGCCACCAACCTGGGCGAGGCACTGCGACGCATCACCGAGGGCGCGGCCATGATCCGTTCCAAGGGTGAGGCCGGTACCGGTGACGTCTCCAACGCCACCACCCACATGCGTCAGATCCGCGACGAGATCCGCAAGCTCACCTCCCTGCCCCAGGATGAGCTCTTCGTCGCCGCGAAGGAACTCCAGGCCCCCTACGAGCTGGTCGCCGAGGTCGCCCGCGAGGGCCGCCTGCCCGTCGTGCTCTTCACTGCCGGTGGCATCGCCACCCCGGCGGACGCGGCCATGATGATGCAGCTGGGTGCCGAGGGTGTCTTCGTGGGTTCCGGCATCTTCAAGTCCGGTGATCCCGCCAAGCGGGCCGCCGCCATTGTCAAGGCCACGACCTTTTTCGACGATGCGGATGTCATCGCCAACGTCTCGCGCGGGCTGGGTGAGGCCATGGTGGGCATCAACGTCGACGACATCCCGGTGGGACACCACCTCGCGGAGCGCGGGTGGTGACGATCGGCGTCCTCGCCCTGCAGGGCGACGTCGCGGAACACGTGCGGGCGCTGGAGGAATCCGGCGCCCGCACGTGTTCAGTGCGCCGCCTCGCGGAGCTCGACGCCGTGGACGCCCTGGTCATCCCCGGTGGGGAGTCGACCACGATGTCCAAGCTCCTCGTCGCCTTCGACCTGCTCGCTCCCCTGGGTGAACGCGTGAGTGCCGGCATGCCCGTGTGGGGCACCTGTGCGGGCATGATCCTGCTGGCCCGTGAGGTCCTCGACGGTCGCCCCGACCAGCACAGCCTGGATGTCATCGACATGACGGTGCGCCGCAACGCCTTCGGACGTCAGGTGGACTCCTACGAGGAGGACCTCGACGTCGCCGGTCTCGACGCGCCCTTCCACGCCGTCTTCATCCGTGCACCCTGGGTCGAGCAGGTCGGCCCCGGGGTCGAGGTCCTCGCACGCGCGGGCAACACCCCCGGGGGACCTGTGGTGGCCGTGCGCAGCCGGAACGCCCTGGCCACCTCCTTCCACCCCGAGGTCGGTGGGGACGACCGCCTCCACCGGCTCTTCGTGGACATGGCGTCGGGGAACTGAGGCCGGAGCCGTGCGCGTCATGGGGATCGATCCGGGGATCACACGCTGCGGCATCGGTGTGGTCGACGTCGACCCCTCCAGGCGGGCCAAGCTCGTCCACGTCGGCGTTGCGCGCTCCGGGACCGAGTTGGCCACGCACTTCCGCCTGCGCACCATTGCCGACGCCATCGACGAGGCCATCGCACTCCACCAGCCGGAGGTGGTGGCCATCGAGCGGGTGTTCGCCCAGGAGAACCTGCAGTCGGTGACCACCACCATGCAGGTCATGGGTGCGGCCATGGTCTGCGTGGGGAGGGCCGGACTCCCCATGGCGGTCCACACCCCGTCCGAGGTGAAGGCCGCCATCACCGGGTCCGGGACTGCGGGCAAGGCCCAGGTCCAGCACATGGTGGCCCGCGTCCTGGGTCTGACGGACGTCCCGCGTCCGGCCGACGCCGCCGACGCCCTGGCCATCGCGATCTGTCACGCGTGGCGTGGGACGGGTCTGCTCGGTTCGAGGGAGGACTCCAGCATCTCGGTGTCCCTGTCCGGAAAGGTCAACTCCCGCGGAACCCTGACCCCGGCCCAGCGGGCCTGGGCGGAGGCGCAGGCGGCGCAACGCCGCACGGGTGCGGTCGATCCGCGCCTCCACCGGGGCTAGGATCGTACAGGTGTTCGCCCCCCGGTGGGCACAGGGAGAGGGGACGGCGTGATCGCACAGCTCAGGGGTACTGTCGAGGAGATCGGGCTCGACACCGTGACCGTGCTGGTCGGCGGGATCGGGTGGAGGGTGCTCGTCACCCCCGCCACCGCCCAGGCACTGTCCCGCAGCGAGGAGATCTGCCTGCACACCTCCCTGGTCGTGCGCGAGGACTCCCTGACACTCTTCGGGTTCCGGAGCGCGGACGAACGCGACGTGTTCGAGAGACTCCAGACTGTCTCCGGGATCGGTCCACGCATCGCACTGGCGGCACTGGCGGTCCTCAGTCCCGACGACCTGCGCTCCGCCGTGTCGCGCGGGGACCTCGGGGCCCTCCAGCGCATCCCCGGCGTCGGGCGCAAGTCCGCCCAGAGAATGGTGCTGGAGATCGGGGACAAACTCGGTCAGGCCGCCTCCCTGCCCGAGGAGGCCGGGTCCGCGTCGGAGGGCGCGGTGGAGGAGGAGGTCAGGGCCGCCCTCGTGCAGCTCGGATGGACGGAGGCACTGGCGGAGCGCACCGTGTCCGGCCTCGCCGGGCGCGGACTGGGAGCCTCGGACCTCCTGCGGGCCGCCCTGGTGGAACTGGGGGGATCCCGTGGCTGAACAGGTCTTTCCCGAGGACGCCCCCCGGATCATCGCCCCCGACGCCTCGGACGTGGAGCGGGCCGCCGAGGCCGCATTGCGACCGAAGCACCTGGCGGAGTTCATCGGTCAGGCCACCGTGCGTTCCCAGCTCCAACTGGTCCTGGATGCGGCGCGCGGGCGCGGGGTGACCCCGGACCACGTCCTGCTCGCGGGGCCCCCCGGACTGGGCAAGA
>JBQEKJ010000308.1:0-2794 GCA_052103835.1 Pauljensenia sp. | reverse complement strand
CGGAGCGGGCGACGGGAATCGAACCCGCGTGATCTGCTTGGAAGGCAGAGGCTCTACCATTGAGCTACGCCCGCGTCTTGCCGTCCCTGACGGGGCAACACCGGAATGGTAGCGTGCCGAGGCCGCGGATGCGAACTCCGTCCCGCGCGGGTCACCCCCGGGTTCCCCAGCCCTCGACGAGGGCGGCGCCGCCCTCGTCTGCCCCGGGGGCAACTCCCCACCACGGGACGGCCCGGCTGACGCATCCGCGGTGTGGCATGTGGATGTGACCTTCCGGGCGTGGGGCACGTATCATCGGTGCGTTGCCTCCGGGCGACATCGGGGCGTGGCGCAGCTTGGTAGCGCGCTTGCTTTGGGAGCAAGATGTCGTGGGTTCAAATCCCGCCGCCCCGACCAGGTTCCTTCACGCTCCTGCGACTCGGGGGACCCCAGCCGGGCAGTGCGGGCAATGTGGCCGCACACTCCGGCTTCCCGGAGTCCTGCGCTCAGGCCTCCAGGACCACGTCCACCTCCGCGCGCACCACGACGTCCTGGGGTTCGATCCGCAGTCCGCCCTCCCCGCCGGGGGCGGCGAGCATGCGGGCCCCGGCAACCCCCACCGGTAGGGCACCCCCGGAGTCCCCTCCCCCACCCAGCATTCCCCGATCCGCCACCTCGACGACACGGACCTCACCGGCACCGGCCGCCGCAGCCAGGACACGGGCACGACGTCTCGCATCCCCCAACGCTCCGGTCAGGGTCCGCTCCTCCAGGTCCCGGCGGGTGGCGTCGGTGAGGTCCCAGTCCACTCCCTCCACGACCACGCCCTCGAGTGCCGACCAGGCGAAGGTCCTCGCGGAGAGTTCCTCGAAGTCGGAGAACTCGATCCGGGCGGGGATGCTCGCGACGTGCACCCGTTCCTGTGGCCGGCCGTCCCGATCGGTGGGCACCCATGAGTGGATCGCGAGCGAGTCGGTGTGGAGGTCGGTGACCGGGCCGTGGGGGTCACGCAGGGTGTCGGCATCTGACTGGATGGTGAGGGCCAGGCGGCGGGTGTCGTCGAGGACCCGGGAGCGGTCGGTGCCCTCGTGTTGGAGGCGGAGGCTGACGGTGCCCCGCTCGGGGGGCGCGCCCAGCTCGTCGGTGCCTCTGAGGGTGATACGCATGTCGACTCCTGTCCTCGTCGTCCTGGATGCCGGTGCACGGCGCCCGGTGTCCCCGCACTCGGAGTCCCCGCACCCGCGGCGGCGACGCACCCGCGGCAGCCCCGATGGGCAGGACCGCGTGGTGAAGTGGCAGGTTCCGTTCCGAGGGTATCTGCTCAGGACACCCGTGGCGCAGCCGCACGTCGGTCCGGCGGTGTACGCGTGCCCCACCCCGCTCAGGAGGCGCGTTGATGCAGCGCCCGTTCTGCAGCGACGAGGACCTGGTCGAGGGTGGGCACGCCGCTCGCCCGGTGCACCTCGGTAGCGCGACCGTCGCGCACGATGACGGTCGGGTTGCTCGTGATGCAGGAGTCGCGCGCACGCTGCGGGTCCAGGGCAACGTCGTACTCGTGCAGCTCTGCCCCGGGGATGAGAGCGACAGCGCGAGTCAGGACGGAGCGTGTGTGCAGGCACGCGCCGCAGAACGTGGACGTGAAGAGTTCGAGGACCACCCGGGGGCGCACAGCGTCCGGGTCAGCGCCCAGGTCCTGTCCGGACACCCCCAGGGTGTCCGACCCGGAAGCGACTGCGCTCCTCTCCCCGTCCGGGAGATCCCTCATGCCGGTCGGGGTGGCGATGGCGCCCTGCACCTGGGTCGCGGTGTCGGAGGAAGGCTCGACTGGAGGGGCGTCCATTCTCTGATACTCCTCCGTCCGCATCGCCACGGCCACTCGTCGCGTCATCGGGGGTGGCCGACGGGCACCAGGTAGTGGACCTGCTCCCCCTCGCCCAGAAGGAGGATCCGAGCCACGGCCCGGTCGTCGAAGGAGCCGATGGTCACCAGGCCCAACCCCAGGGACTGGGCCGCGAGCGCCAGGTTCTGCCCGACGTGCCCGGCCTCCAACAGGGCGAAGCGCTCGGAGCGGTCCCCGTAGCGTTCACGCAGACGATCGGGCGTGCCCGCCACGACGAGGACTGCAGGCGCCTCGGCGATGGACTCCTGGTCCAGGGCAGCGCTCGCCAGCTCGGCGCGCACGTCCCCCTCGACCACCGTCTCCAGGGAGTGCGTGTCGGGACGGTGGACGTGGACACCCGGCGACAGCCCGTCGACGGCGCCGGTGACGAGGCGGAGGTCCAGGGGGTACAGGGCGCCCGCAGAGGGCACGGTGCGCCCACCGTCGGACTGCACGCCGTACCCGGCCCACAGCAGGGCCGAGACGTCCTCCAGGGTCAGAGGGGTGTTCTCGAACTCCCGGGTCGAGTGGCGCGTGTCGAGGAGGGCGGGCAGCGCCGCGTCCTCGTCCGCGGGCAGCCCGGGTGACGGCAGGCGGGTGGAGGCAGCGCTGGATGCCTTGGGCGTTGACGTGAGCGTGGAGGCAAGTGGTTCGGGGCCGAGACTCTCCTCCGCTGCCCCGCTCCCTCCCGGGTGGCAGGCCCCCAGGAGGAGGGCGGTCGCCGCCAACGCTGCGGCCACACGGACGAGGGCGGCGCCGGGGCCGGGACCAGGCCCCCGCCCAGGAGGAGAGGGACGCGACGTGTCCCCACTCCCGCCCGGACGCGGAGGTGAAGCCCTTGGGCCGACGCCGGAACGGTGACGAGTGATCCGCACGCCGAAACGAGGGCGGGGTCCAGGGGTCCGCCGTCCCCAACCAGGGTGGGATCCCGGGATC
>JBQEKJ010000307.1:0-2802 GCA_052103835.1 Pauljensenia sp. | reverse complement strand
GCCACGGCGATGACGTTCTTCGTGGCACCCGCGATCTCGCACCCGATGACGTCGGTGGAGACGTAGGGACGGAAGTAGGAGTTGTGGCAGGCGATGGCGATGCGCGTGGCCAGCTCGGCATCCTCGCACGCCACTACCGTGGCGGTGGGGTTGTGCTCGGCGATCTCGCGGGACAGATTGGGCCCGGACAGCACGGCGATGGACTCCGACGGGAGGCCCGAGGCCTCCCGGATCACGTCGTGGACCGTGCGGCGCGTCTCCAGTTCCAGCCCCTTCGCCAGGGAGAGCAACGCCGCCCCGTCGGCCAGGTCGGGGGCCGCGGCCGCAACCGTCGCGCGCACGGCGGAGACGGGGACGGCCACCGCGACCAGCTCCGCCCCGCGCACTGCCCCGCCCAGGTCCGTCGTCGCGGAGACCGTGTCAGAGAGGTGGATACCGGGCAGGTAGGTCGAGTTCTCGTGGGAGTTGACGAAGTCGACCACGGAGTGGTTGCGCCCCCACATGCGCACCGTCATCCCGGCGTCGGCGAGCACTTGGGCGAACGTGGTTCCCCAGGCTCCCGTCCCCAGCACTGCAGCGTGTGTCATGCCCATGGGACGACTCTACGTCGGGCTGCGCTCAGGTGGTCACGGATGCGCGGACGGCGGGCGAGGGCGGCACCGCGGGACCGCCGGGCGACGCAAGTGGGGATCCGACGTGCCGGCCCGCGGTGAGCCCCACGCCCGGGAGTTGCCTCCTCTGCCTTCCGAGCAGATCACGCAGGTCCGCCGCATCGATGCCGACGAGACCGAAGACATGCCGGAGTGCGCCGCCCCCGTGTGGGGATCTCCGCCTGCGGACCCCCGCACGCGCAGCCAGCAGCGCGATCCCCCGCACCCAGGCACTCCTCCGGGCCCAGCGGTTCCATCGCCGGTAGGATGGCAGCACCGCAGGAACCCCGCCGAGGAGGACAGATGTCACATCCCGCACACCCCGCACGACACGCAGTCGGGTCGCTCGTCCTGGTCTCCTGCCTGGCCCTGGGCATGACCGCGTGCAGCAGCTCCCCGGAACAGTCCGGGGAAGCGGAGTCCGGCCCTTCGGGAGCCTCGACCCAGTCGGGATCTGAGCAGTCCGGCACCGCGTCCTCCTCCACACCCGAGGCGACGTCCTCCCCGACCGCCAGCGCTGATCCCGAGGCCGAAGAGTCTGCTGCCACGTCCCCCATCCTCGGGGACAGGTGGACGCAGTCTGCGAGTTCCCAGGAGCCCGTGCGCGATCCCGACGGAGACGGTCTGGTCTTCCACGCCATGCGAGTGGCCGACCACGAGGGCTTCTACCGAGTGGTCCTGGAGTTCTCCGGCACGGGACAGCCCGGCTGGGACACGTCCTGGTCCGACCAACCCGTCGAACAGGGGCGCGGTCTGCCGCTGGACGTCACGGGAGCTGCCTTCCTGGACCTGCGCATCACCGGCACGACCATGCCGGTCATGGAGGGACAGGTGGACCTGTACTATTCCGGTCCCGCCTCGCTGACGGTCGGTCCGATCAACGTCGTGGAGGACGGGACCTTCGAGGACCAGACCCATGTCGTCATCGGCATGGATGACGTGCGCGACTTCCAGGTCGGGACCCTGGACGATCCCGCCCGCGTCGTCATCGACGTCAAGAAGTAGGTCGGCGGCAGGGCGCGGGACAGGCGTCAGGAGGCGGAGCGCCCGCCTCGGCGCGCCAGGGAACGTCGCCACATCGAGAACCGTCCGAGGGTCTTCTTGTCCGGCCCGCTCATGCGATCGGGGTCCCAGGGCTGCTCCGGTGCGGGCTCCCCGCGCAGCTCCTCGACACCGGCGGTGATCGCTCGTTGGATCCGGTGCGTCGCCTCCGCCACCGCAGCATGGTCATCGGAGCCGTCGGGCCCCTGGAGGTCCGCCAGGTCCACGGCCGGGAGCACGGAGATCCAGATGTCACGACCGGGTCGCATGCTGAGGACCTTCGTGTAACGCGGCAACACGTCCTGGGCTCCCCACTGGGCGATGGGAACCACCGGGACACCGGTCTCCAGTGCGAGTCGGGCCGCGCCCGTCTTGGCACGCATCGGCCAGTACTGCGGGTCACGGGTGAGGGTTCCCTCGACGTAGATCGCGACGCACTCGCCGTTGTTCAGCGCCATGCGAGCGGGAGCCAGGGCACCGTCGGGGTGGGGCGACTTCCGGTCGACGGAGACCATCTGCAGCGCGCGCAGCACACTGCCCAGGACAGGAACCCTGAAGAGTTCGGACTTCGCCATGAATCGCACGGGATAGCCGTGGGAGACCAGGAAGTAGGCGATGCAGAGTGGATCGAAGTTGGAGATGTGGTTCGGCGTGACCAGGAACCCGCCCTGCCGGGGTAGGTTCTCCAGCCCCGTGACGTGCATGTTCGTCCACCCGCGCATGACCGGACCGACGATGCCCAGCATCACCCGGTAGAACCCCTTGACCGACTTGCTCACGAGGGCCGAGTGTAGCCGGTGGCGTCGCCCTCCCGCGTGCCCGTGGAAGCCCGCGGGCGCGGCCGGTGTCAGACGAGGACGTCCACCACGGCCGGCGCGACACTGATTCGCAGCGGGATGGTGCCCACCCGGTCGCCGTCCGCCATGGCGGGCATGCCCACGGGCTCGGTGACGACCATCTCGTGCACGGGCAGGATCTCGACGGCCGGGTCGCTCGCGTCACGCTTGGCGACCACGCGGGCGAGGATCGGGAGCGCGGACCGCAGGGGCATGCGTCCCACGTGGAAGGCCTCCCCGACCCCGTCGCAGGGGGCGGAGGAGGGCACGCCCCG
>JBQEKJ010000306.1:0-2843 GCA_052103835.1 Pauljensenia sp. | reverse complement strand
CGAGGCGGCCGAGCATCTTGGGGTCGGACTGCCAGTCCTTGGCGGTCCTCACGTGGAGGTCCAGGAACACCCGGCGCCCCAGCAGGCGCTCGATCTCCACACGCGAGCGGGTCCCGATCTCCTTGAGGCGCGAACCCCTTTTCCCGATGATGATCGCCTTCTGGGAGTTGCGCTCGACGTAGATGTTCACGTGCACGTCCAACAGGGGCTTGGCCTTCTGGCCGGGGCGGGGCTCCCTCTCGACGATCTCCTCCACCTGGACGGCCAGGGAGTGGGGCAGCTCGTCGCGCACACCCTCCAGGGCAGCCTCGCGGATGTACTCCGAGATGAGGGTGTCGCGGGACTCGTCGGTGACATCGCCCTCGGGGTACAGCGGCGGCGAGAGCGGCATGAGTCCGACCAGCACCTCGTTGAGGTCATCCACCTGGGTGCCCTCCAAGGCCGAGACCGGGACGATCGCCGCCCACTCCCCCAGCTTGTCGATGTCGAGGAGGTGCCTGACCAGACGCTCCCGGCTGACGAGGTCCATTTTCGTGGCCACGGCGATCTTCGGGGCCCGCACGTCACGCAGCTCCCGGGCGATGAACTGGTCGCCGGGGCCGATGCGCTGGTCGGCGGGCAGGCAGAAGACGACGCAGTCGACCTGTGCCAGTGCCTCGCGGACCATTTCGTTGAGCCTCTTGCCCAGCAGGGTGCGCGGGCGGTGGTAGCCGGGGGTGTCGACGATGACGATCTGGGAGTCAGGACGATGGACGATCCCGCGGACATTGTGCCGCGTGGTCTCCGGGCGCATGGAGGTGATGGCGACCTTCTGGCCGACCAGAGCGTTGGTCAGCGTGGACTTGCCGACATTGGGTCGACCGACCACGGTGACGAAACCGGCGCGGAAGTCCGCAGGATAGTCGGGCAGGACCAGCCCGACCCCTGCATTGGCCTCCTCGCGCAGCGTGCGCAGGCCCTCCAGGTCCTCCTCGACATGGGCAAGCGCCTCGGGATCGGCGTCTTCCAGATCGGGTTCCTCCACGTCGGACTCCGCAGAGTCTGGGACCTCGACGTCCGTCGGCCCGGCGGTCGCCCCCTCGGGTCCGTCCGTCTCCTCCACTCCGGCGTCCTCGAACGCGTTGGGGCCCGCCATCAGTTCGTCGTCGCTGGGGAATCTCATCGCTGCTCCTGCCCGTGGGCGTCGGTGCTCGTGCTGGTGTTGGTGGGGCGGTGTCCGGAACGATCCTGACGGGGACGATCCGTTCCGGCCCGATCGTGTCCGGGCCGGTCCTCCTCGGAGGTGGACTCCGCCGCCTCCGGTTCGGGGCTGCGCGAGCACAGGACCGTGCCGACCTGGCGCCGCCTGCCACGGCTGCCCTCGGCCTCCATGTGGACCCCCAGCAGGTCACCGCGCGCCCCCGGCAGGGGGACCCGGCCGATGGCCTTGCCCAGCAGGCCTCCCACGGAGTCGACGTCCTCGTCCTCCAGCTCCAGGCCGAGGAGCTCACCGAGCTCGCCCAGCGGGAAACGGGAGGGAACGCGCCACACCCCCGGGGAGAACTCCTCGGGTTCCACGACATTGCGGTCGTGTTCGTCGGTGACCTCACCAACGAGCTCCTCGATGATGTCCTCCAGCGTCACCAGGCCCGAGATGCCGCCGTACTCGTCGACGACCAGGGCCAGGTGGAAGTGTTCCTCCTGCATCTGGCGGAGCAGGTCGTCGGCGGGTTTCGACTCGATGGTGAACTCGGCGGGGCGCATCATCTGCTCCGCGACCAGTTCCGGTTCGTTCCCACGCGTCTCCAGGCGCTGGACGACGTCCTTGAAGTAGAGGATGCCGCGCACGTCGTCGACGTCGTCACCGATGATGGGGATGCGGGAGAAGCCTGAGCGCACGAAGAGCCGGAGGGACTTGCGCGCGGAGAGATCCGCGTCGACGGTGACCATGTCGGTGCGCGGCACCATGACCTCCCGCACCACGGTGTGGCCGAGCTCGAAGACGGAGCGCAGCATCTCGCGGTCCTCGTCCTCGAAACCCTCGGTCTCCCCCACCTGGTCGACCATCTCACGCAGGTCGTCGGCCATCTCCTGGCGGGCCTCGGCCTCGGTCTGGGTGGGTTGGGGCAGGCGGGAACGCACCAGCCGGATCAACGGGTCCGCCAGGTGGGAGGCGCGCACCAGGCGGGTGGCGAGGCGGGCGCCCCCCAACGCGATCCCCTCGGGGTTGCGGGTCGACAGGCGCAGGGGGATGACGGAGATGGCGACGAACTGCACGATCCCGACCACGGCGACGGCGATCAGCGCGATCGCCCACCATGGCAGGTCCGGGTGCACGAGGGCCAGGGTGGTGGACACCGCGACGACCACCTGGAGGAAGGTGCGCGTCCCGCGCAGTGAGAGGTTGGTGCGGGAGCGGTGGGTGACCAGGGCGTGGACCTCGTCGGCGTGGCGACGGCCCTCCTCCACGAGGTCGTCCACGGCTGCGCGCGAGAGCCTCGCCAAGGAGGACTCGAGTGCGGAGACGACACCCGCCAGCACGACCCCGAGGACCGCGATGACGACGAGGGCGGCGACGGGCACCGTCCCGAACGGGTCCCCCGTCATCGGGTCGCCAGGAAGGTGAGGAGGAGCTTGCGCTGCAGGGAGAACATCTCCTCGCGCTCCTCCGGCTCGGCATGGTCGTAGCCCAGCAGGTGGAGCATGCCGTGGGTGGCGAGCATGAGCATCTCCTCCACCGTGGAGTGTCCGGCGGCGTGGGCCTGCTCCTCCGCGACCTGGGGACAGATGCAGATGTCACCGAGCGTCCCGGCGGGCGTGGGGTGGTCGGGGGTGCCCGGACGCAGCTCGTCCATGGGGAAGCT
>JBQEKJ010000305.1:0-2856 GCA_052103835.1 Pauljensenia sp. | reverse complement strand
TCTCGTAGGCGACCGAGAGGTCCTTGAAGGCCTCCTCGGAGTCGGGTCCCGCGTAGTCGGGGTGGAGCTGGCGGGCCTTCTTGCGGTAGGCCTTCTTGATGTCCTCGGAGGTCGCCTCGCGCGACACCCCCAGGATCTCGTAGTAATCGTTCACTCGGTGCGGTCCTCGATGGTCCTCGTGTGCGGGTGGGTGGTCAGTTGTTCAGGTAGCGCGACAGGTACGCGGCGACGGCCCTCACCGTCGACATCGTGCGCGGGTAGTCCATGCGGGTCGGCCCCACGACCCCGATGTGCGCCACAGGTCCCTCGCTCCGCCCGTAGGAGCCGGACACGACTGACGTCCTGGTGAAGGCGTCGTGGGGGTTCTCCGACCCGATGGTCACGTGCACGGGACGGTCGTCGGGATCGACCTCGGAGAAGAGTCGCAGCAGGGCGACCTGTTCCTCCAGGGCGTCCAGGACGGGGGCGATGTCGTGGAGGTCGATTCCGGCGCGCGCCAGGTTCGAGGCGCCCGCCATGACGAAACGCGCCTCCGTGGTGGGTCGCAGCATCCCCAGCAGGCCTTCGCAGGCGGCGTCCACGAGGGCGGAGTCCTCGCTCGAGGCGGACTCGCGCAGCTCGTCGAGGACGGGACTGATCTGGTCGGCGGCGAGGTTCTCGCACTCCTGGTTCAGTCTCATGCGCAGTGAGCGCACGGTCTCGGGGTCGACGGCGTCGGGGAAGTCGAGCATGCGTTCCTCGACACGCCCGGAGTTCGTGATGACGACCAGGAGCACCCGGTGGGGGCCCAGGTCCACGAGTTCCAACCGGCGCAGCGTGGCGGTGGAGAGTGAGGGGTACTGGACGACGGCGACCTGGTGGGTCACCTGCGCGAGGAGGCGCACGGTGCGGTTGACGACGTCGTCGAGGTCCACGGACTCCGCGAGGAAGGACTCCACGGCGCGACGTTCCGGGGCACTCATCGGCTTGAGGCTGGCAAGGCGGTCGACGAAGACCCGGTACCCGGAGTCCGTGGGGACACGGCCGGCCGAGGTGTGGGGCTGGAAGATCAGCCCCTGCTCCTCCAGGGCAGCCATGTCGTTGCGGATCGTCGCCGGGGAGACCCCCAGGTCGTGGGAGGCCGCGATGGCCTTCGACCCGACGGGCTCGCGCGTGTGGACGTACTCCGAGACGATGGCGCGCAGCACGTCGAGTCTGCGTGAATCCGCCACCGGTCCCTCCCCCTCTCGTCCGGTGCCCCTCGGCACCGTCTTGGCACTCACTTCATCCGAGTGCCAATCCTACCCCGCACGCGCCGCGGCGCACCCTGCTGGCCCTGTGAACTCCGCCCCCACACCGGGTCCTGGGCGAGACACCGGGGTCGGAGTGAGATACCGGATTCCGGGCGAGATACCGGGGTCTGCGCGTGGATCTCACCATGGACCGTGGATCTCACCCGCGACCTACCGGACCCCAGGTCCTGGGCGAGATACCGGGTCCGGAGTGAGATACCGGTTCCCGGGCGAGATACCGGGGTCTGCGCGTGGATCTCACCACGGACCGTGGATCTCACCCGCGACCGTGGATCTCGTCAGCCGTCGAGCGCTCCGGCCCGCTCGCCAGCGCCGCACACGCCCCACCTGCGAGCAGGACCGAGGCCGAGAACCCTCGGCCTAGCGGACCCCGGGTTCGGTGACGAAGTCGATGAGCTCCTCCACCCGGCCCAGCAGCGCCGGCTCCAGGTCGCGGTAGTCGCGCACGGTGGACAGGATCCGGCGCCACCCCTGGGCGATGTCGGCCTGGTCGGCGTGGGGCCAGCCCAGCGCCTCCAGGGTGCCGTGCTTGATGTCGGTGCCGCGTGGCACGTGGGGCCACTGCGCGAGCCCCAGGCGTGCGGGCTTGACGGCCTGCCACACGTCCACGAAGGGATGGCCGACCACGAGGATGCCTCCTCCCCAGCGCTGCTCTGCTGCGCGGGCGATGCGCCACTCCTTGGACCCCTCGACCAGGTGGTCGACCAGGATGCCTGCCCGTTCGGTGTCGCTGGGGCCGAAGACCTCGAGGACGTCCAGCAGGTGGTCGACGCCCTCCAGCAGCTGGACGGCAATCCCCGCCTCGGCCAGGTCATCGCCCCAGACGTGCTCGACCAGCTGGGCGTCGTGGCGGCCCTCCACCCAGATCCTGCTGGCGCGCGCGACCCGGGCGGGACCCCGGGGAGCGGCGATGGACCCGGAGTTGGTCACCTTCCGCCCACCCGGGGTGGTCGGTGCCCCGGTGTCGGGACGCGGTGGCGTGGGCAGTGGCGGCAGGGCGAGGACCGGCACGCCGTCCAACCAGAACCCTCCCCCCAGGGGGAAGGTGCGCGTGCGGCCCCGGCGGTCCTCGAGCTCGACGACGTGCATGCCGCCGGACTTCTCGACACCGATGACGGCTCCGACGAATCCCGTGGAGACGTCCTCCAGGACCATTCCGATCTCGACGTGGACCTCCCGCGAGCGCGGGCGCCGGGCGCCCGGTCCGTCCCGGTGGGGGTCGTGACTGAAGATGTCGGTGCCGTAGGGGTCCATCACGCGGGACAGCCTAGGAGGTCAGTGCGCTGACGCGGACGCGCCACGTCGGCAGCACCACCCATCCCTGCGAGCGGGGCCCTCCGGAAGCAGCACCCGTCGCTGCCAGCACGCCCCTCCGGCAGCACCACCGACTCCCCTCCGGGTGCCGGTCGCCGCGCGGCGCTGGCCAGTCGCCGCTCACCGGTCGCGGGTCGCCGGTCGCGGGTCGCCGGTCGCCGGGCCTGCCCTATCCGGTCAGTGTGCGGGTCACGAGGTCGGCCAGCAGTCGGCCCCGCAGGGTGAGCACGATGTGTCCCTCCCGTGCGGG
>JBQEKJ010000304.1:0-2869 GCA_052103835.1 Pauljensenia sp. | reverse complement strand
ACGGCCTCCACCTTGCGCAGCACACGCAGGCCCAGGGGGAGCCAGGTGTAGATGCCGGGGGCCGTGCGCCGGATGTATCCGGCACGGACGAGGAGCTTGTGGGACTGGACCTCCGCGTCAGCGGGGTCGTCGCGCAGGGTGCGCACGAAGTACGTGGACAGGGTTCTCAGCACGTCGCCAACGATAGTCGACTGCTCCGGGCGGTGCGAACACCCTCCCCCACGCTGAGGTCCGCCGCTCGGTCTCACCCTCGGAGTCCGCCCTCGCCCATGCAGCAGCGCAGGTGAGCGGACTCCGCCGAGACACGGGGTCAGCGGGACTCGGCAAGGGACTTGACGGTGCGCAGCATCCGGTGCGTCATCACCGCGGACGCGGCCAGGGTGGCCCGGCAGGAGGCGTCGGCCGCCCGGGTGTGGGGCAGGTAGCGCTCACGGACGTGGAGGACGGTGGAGGCGCCCTCGTCGATGAGGACGAAGGCCCAGGTCAAGTCGAACTGCATGGTGGCGGAACCCTCCGCCTCCTCCGGCACGCGCCCACCCGCGCTGGAGAGCACGAGGGCGTGACCGGGCGAGCTGACCGCGACGCGCAGCACCATGCCCGGGGCGAGTGGCACCTCCTCCCCCACCTCGCGGGTCGCCCACCCGGGGCGCAACTCGCGGACGTCCGCGATCTCGCACCCCATGGCGTTCTCCAGCGCGGTCCAGGAGTAGAACCCGGCGCGGTCCTGGCCGACCTGGGTCAGCCACGGCCACACCTCACCAGCCGGTGCGTGGATGGTGATCGCGCGGTCCGCCACGATCGGGGCGGTGGGCAGCAGCAGGTCACCGGGCAGGGAGACCGCGGCCTCCGAGCGCGTGAGCCCCTGACGGGTCGGCCATCCGGTGGCGAGGGCCAGGGCGCCTGCGGCGCCGATCGTGGTCAGCAGTACGGTCCTGGTGCGCATCTGCGCCTCCTGTGGGATCAGCGGTTCGCCCGACTGCGGGGCCGCCCTCGTGGATGTGCGGTGGGCTGGGGAGCGGGGTCGAGCCGGCGGGCGGGCCTCAGCCGACGGCAGGGGTGACCTCGACGGCGCCGTCGCCCTCCTCGAGCCCCATCTCCTCGGCGAGCATGTTGGCGCGACGGATGAGGGTCTCGACGATCTGGTCCTCGGGCACGGTCTCCACGACCTCGCCGTGGATGAAGATCTGGCCCTTGCCGTTGCCGGACGCCACACCGAGATCGGCCTCGCGGGCCTCCCCGGGGCCGTTGACGACACAGCCCATGACGGCCACACGCAGCGGCACGGTGAGGTGCTTGAGGCCCTCGGTGACGTTCTCGGCCAGGGTGTAGACGTCGACCTGGGCGCGCCCACAGGACGGGCAGGAGACGATCTCCAGGGTGCGGTCGCGCAGGCCCATGGACTGCAGGATCTGGATGCCGACCTTGACCTCCTCCACGGGCGGGGCCGACAGGGACACGCGGATCGTGTCTCCGATGCCCTCGCGCAGCAGCGCACCGAAGGCGGTGGCCGACTTGATGGTGCCCTGGAAGGTGGGGCCGGCCTCGGTGACGCCGAGGTGGAGGGGCCAGTCGCCGCGCTCGGAGAGGATCTCGTAGGCGCGGATCATGGTGACGGGGTCGTGGTGCTTGACCGAGATCTTGAAGTCGTGGAAGTCGTACTGCTCGAAGAGGGAGGCCTCCCAGATGGCGGACTCCGCGAGGGCCTCGGCGGTGGCACCGCCGAACTTCGCGTACATGCGCCGGTCCAGGGAGCCGGCGTTGACGCCGATGCGCAGCGAGGTGCCGTGGTCGCGGGCGGACTTCGTGATCGCCTCGATCTGGTCGTCGAACTTGCGGATGTTGCCCGGGTTGACGCGCACCGCGCCGCAGCCCGCCTCGATGGCGGCGAAGACGTACTTGGGTTGGAAGTGGATGTCGGCGATGACGGGGAGGTTGGACTGCCGGGCGATGATCGGCAGCGCCTCCGCGTCCTTGTCGGTGGGGCAGGCGACGCGCACGATGTCGCAGCCGGCCGCGGTGAGCTCCGCGATCTGCTGGAGCGTGGCCCCGATGTCGTGGGTCTTCGTGGTGGTCATCGACTGCACGGAGATCGGCGCGCCGCCGCCGACGGGGACGTCGCCGACCATGATGCGGCGCGTGGTCCTGCGGGGGAACGGCGGTTCCTTGACGGTGGGCATTCCGAGAGCGATCGTGTCAGTCACCCCGACATTATCGCTCACCCTCCCCCGGTGGCGCCGTGCGGGGGTCAGTGGCGTCCGCGTCATTCGAGGCGTCGGCGTCGTTGAGGGCATCCGATGGCGCGGGGGCCAGCGACCCCTGGGTGGCTGCGGGCCCGGCCGGACTGAGCGGGCCCACCGGTGGGACCCGGCCCGCGGGGGGCAGCGGGGCCAGGGGTGCGGTGGGTGCCGCGGACGAGGGCGGGAGCGCCGGATCTCCCACGGGCGCCGCGGAAGTTGGCAGCGCCGGATCCGTCACCGGCGCTGTCGAGGGTCCCAGCGGTGGGACCGAAGGCGGTCTGGTCGCGGGGGCGCGAGGCGTGACGGGCCTGCCGGTACGTGGATCCGGCGTGGGGATCGAACCCGGTGCAGGGTCTGCGGGACCGGCCTGCTGCGCCGTCCCCGGCGCGAGCCGGGTCCCTGCGTCCAATCCGCCCGAGGCCGTGGCCTGCGCGGGTCGGGCCTGGAGGGGTTGGGCCTGGAGCGGCTGTGCCTGCAGGGGTTGGGCCCGGAGTGGTCGCGCCCGGGATGAGGGTGCACCGGGCTGCTGCAATCCGGAGGACGTCGTCGGCCGGGTGCCCCCCGCAGGGTCGGCGCGGCGCCGTCCGTCGTGTGGCTGAGCTTCCACGCCCCCACCACGCTGGTGAGGAGCA
>JBQEKJ010000303.1:0-2878 GCA_052103835.1 Pauljensenia sp. | reverse complement strand
ATGTGGATGGGCGATGCATCTGGATGGCCAGGTGCGGGGCGTCGCGCCGACTCGCCTGGCTTCGGATGCTCGAGTCGCGAAGATGTCCTCGATTGCGGCGCGGACCTCGACGAGTGTTGGTGACATTGTCTCGGAAGTCAGATCGCGCAGCAGCAGGAGGTCGACCACATCGCGAGCGCGATCGTTGACAAGAGCAGGCGGGTTGTGGGGATCAGTGCATGCGTGGACCTTCTGTGCGATCTGGTAGGCCATCGACAGGCTTGTGAGGTGCTCAGGGCTCGGAAGACCGAATCCGGCCAATGACGGAGCCCTGATGTTCTCCGGCGCCGCTCCTGCCTGCCCTTCGTCCGGCGAGACCTCGACCTGGACGCGTCGCCATGTCACGCCATTGAGCTGCACCACGATGTCAAATCGGCGAGGCTTGACGATACGGCTCGGGACCTGAATGGTCTCAACGTCACCGCGCATGAGCGTGAGCGGACCCCACGGTGCCACGAGGACCTTGTCGAGTTCAGCGAGGAACTCGTCGATGCCACCGCGCACGAGACCGTCGATGTCCCGGGTGGACCGAGACATGGCCGGGAGACGGTACTGGAGCAGGGTCCCGCCCTTGAGGAGGAACAGCGGCGAGCCGTGCTCGTCCACTGCGCGCTGAAGGGCCGCTGAGACGACGGTCGCGGCGACCAGCCAACTCAGTCTTGGTCCGGAGGTGGCGAGTCGGCCCTGGGCCTGTGTGATCCAGGCATTCAGGATGCGGGCGGAGGAGGGTGCCTTGGTCTTCGGGGTGAGCTGGTTGAGCGACTCGGCGAGGTTCGTGGGCTCACGCTCGGCCATCGCGATCCTCCAGTTTGATGGCGAGACGCTCGCGGTCCTCGCTCAACAGCATGCCGGAGTGTCCGGAGCGCTCGAGGGCCTGACGGATCAGATAGGTGGGGACACCAGACTCAATGCACTGCGCGATCGCGGTCGGCAGGTTGACCGTTCGGATGCCCTGCCACCATGTGAGGTGGTGGGATTCAAGGTCTTCATGATGGACCATGTAGCGTTCCCCACCAGCGCGCCGAAGTCGGCGGTGTCGTGCGACCGAGACATGGACTCGGTCGGGATTGATGTCGGTGACGCCCCATGCATCCAGCGCAGTGTCGTGGCTCAGGCAGGCCTCTGGCGCCCCTGTCCAGAGCACGGCCAGTTGGTACTCGTCAAACTCAGTCTCGGGAACTTGGGGGATTCGGTAGACACCGTACGAAGTCCTGTCGATGCGGCCTCGGGCGACCATAGTGGACAGCTCGGCGTGCGAGAGACCGTCTTCGATGGCCTGCGCGGTCGTCACGAAGCCATGCTGGTCCATCGCGATCTCACGCAAGCGTTCCAACTTCGTCACCGTGTGCATGTCAATACCTTAGCAAAATGTGAAGGTATTGACATGGGATGTGGACGAAGGCCCGTCGACACCCTACGCCAATACCACCTTCACCCCCGCCTTCCGGAACTTCTCCACCTGGGTCGGGTCCGCTTCGTCGTCGGTGACCAGCACCCCAACACTCTCGGAGTCCAGGATCTTCGCGAACGCGAACTCACCCAGCTTCGAGTGGTCGGCGATGACCACCACCTGCCGGGCTGCTCTGGCCAGTGCGGCATTGATCGCCGCCTCGCCCTCGTGACGGGTGAAGATGCCCTTCCCGGCCACGATCCCGTGCACCCCCAAGAACGCGGTGTCGACGGAGATCTGGGGGAGTGACAGCTGTGCGAGGGGCCCCACCAACTCATACGACTGCGCCCGCGCGACCCCGCCGGTCACCACCACCCGCACGTGCGGCCGCACAGCCAGGTCGGTGGCGATGTTGACGGCATTGGTGACCACGGTGACGGGTCGCTCCGCGAACGCCGCCTCCGAGGAACTGCGGATCCCCAGCTCCAGCGCCATGCCGGTCGTCGTCGTGCCGCCGTTGAGCGCGATGACCTCACCGGGGCGCACCATGGCCACCGCGGCCTGGGCGATGCGCAGCTTCTGCTCACCCTGCTTGGTCGCTCGGTAGCGCAGCGGCAGCTCCCCGGAGGACGCATTGGCCAGTGCCCCGCCGCGCGTGCGGGTGATGAGCTGCTGGGAGGCCAGGGCGTCGAGGTCCCGACGGGCGGTGGCGGGCGAGATGCCGAGTTCACGCTGGATCTCCTCGACGCGCACGGACCCGCGTTCGATCACCAGGTCAACCAGTCGGGAGAGTCGGTCGTGTCGATTCGTTGCCATGGGTCTCCGGTGTGCGCCCCGCCGGTGCGGCGCGGTCGCGTCGTCGGTTCCCGCTGTCGGGGCTCCTCCCGATCCTACGCGTGGGCCCGCGCAGCATGCCGTGGCGCAGCCCGTGCGATCTGCCGGTGCGCGGTAGCCTGTCCCAGTACCCGGCGTCGGCCCTCCGGCGCCCGTGACGCAGCGGCATCGCGCCCGGCGTCAACGATCCAGCGTCGCGTGGTCGTCCCGAGGTGGCGACGACCGGAGGAGGACCCCGTGGCACCCAGCACCCACCGCCGCTCCATCGGCATCATGGGCGGCACCTTCGACCCCATCCACCACGGGCACCTCGTGGCGGCCTCCGAGGTCATGAACGTCTTCGGCCTGGACCAGGTGGTCTTCGTGCCCGCCGCCATGCAGCCCTTCAAGGCGGGGCGGCGCGTGACGCCCGCCGAGCACCGTTACCTCATGACGGTCATCGCCACCGCCGCCAACCCGGACTTCACCGTCTCGCGCGCGGACATCGACCGCGGCGGCACCACGTACACGATCGACCCCCTCACCGACCTGCACCACGCGAACCCGGATGCCGACCTGTACTTCATCACGGGCGCGGACGCCCTGGAGCAGATCGCGGCGTGGAAGGACTCCGAG
>JBQEKJ010000302.1:0-2903 GCA_052103835.1 Pauljensenia sp. | reverse complement strand
CAACGACCGCCCAACCGATCACACACCCTGGAGGACAGCATGAGCCCCGATGCCACCACCCCACCCGCGCGGCCGGGAGTGCGTGCCGTCATCCAGTGCGCCATGGACATCGAGGCCGGGCCGTTCCTGGAGGCGTTGAGCGACGGCGCGACCACGCTCGCCATCGGGGAACCCGAACGGCACCGCCAGACCTTCACCACCGGTGAGCTCGACGGCTCCACCGTCGTGGTCGTCACCTCCGGGATCGGCCTGGCCAACTCCGCCTCCGCCACGGCGCGCGCACTCATGATGGTCGACCCCGACATCGTGATCGCCGCCGGGACGACGGGGGGCCTGGGCACCGACATCGAGGTCGGGGACGTCGTGGTGGGCACCACCACGACCTACAGCGGCGCCGATGCCACGGCCTTCGGGTACGTGCGCGGCCAGGTGCCCGGGATGCCGGTGGACCATCGCTCGCCGGAGCTCGCCGTGCTCCGGGCCAACAACCTCTCGCGCCACATCGAGCACCGGGTGCGTGTCGGACAGGTCGTCTCCGGGGACTCCTTCATCACGGCCGCGAACATCGCACCCGTGCGCGACGCGTTCCCCGACGCCCTGGCCACCGACATGGAGACCGCGGCGATGGCCCAGGTCTGCTTCGGGATGGGGACCAACTGGGTCTCGGTGCGCGCCGTGTCGGATCTGTGCGGGCCGCTCGCCGACCAGGACTTCCACATGGACTCCACCCGGGCGGCGCTCTTCTCCTACGAGGCCGTGCGGGCGTACCTCTCGATCTGAGCCGGTCACAGCCCGGGAGGCCACCCCGTCGGCGCCCCTTCGCCCCGGCTTCCTCCCTCTCCCCGGCACACCTGCGCACGAGGGCGCACCTCGGGCCCTTGTCCGGGCGGGAGGACGGGGCGACCGTCGGGCACAATGGCTCCATGACCCTGCGAGTCCTCATGGTGTGCACCGGCAACATCTGCCGCTCGACGATGGCCCAGGAGGTGCTCGCGGAACAGGTGGGCGATGTCGGCCTCGACGTGTTCGTGGACTCCGCGGGCATCTCCGACGAGGAGCACGGCAACCCCATCGATCCGCGTGCCGCACGCGTGTTGCGAGAGGCCGGGCACCGTGTTCCCGACCACCGGGCCCGCCAGGTGCGTGCCGACGAGCTGGGGTCCTGGGACCTCGTGCTCGCCATGACACGCCAGCACCTCGCTGCTCTGGAGAGGATCGCCCGATGCGCCGGTGTCGAGCAGGAAGCCGATCCGGCACCCGGGGACCATCACGCCGTGGACCTGCGCATGTACCGGTCCTTCGATCCGGCTCTCTGGGGACCGGACCCGGTGCCTCCTGCGGGTGGTCTGTCATCACTGCGGCGAGAAGGCACGCCGACTGGACCGGGCGTTCCACGTGAAGCCGGAGGAAGCGGAGTGCGGGCCGGCGACGGAGGTGATCGTCCTGACCGTGGTGGCAGCGGCGGTGGGCGTGGTGCTGGTCGTGTTGCTGGTCGCGGCAGCCGCAGTGTCAGCCCCTCCCCGGACGTCCCTGATCCCTGGTACGGGGGGCATGAGGACTTCGTGGAGACCTTGGACGTCATCGAACGCGTCACTCCCGCCCTCGTCGACCACCTCCGCGGGATCCTGGACGGGTCGCGCCCCTGATGGGTGCGGGTCACACCTCCGGCAGCAGTGGTTCCCACCGAGGCCGAGGCGCCGGCCGTCGCGCTGGCCGCCAGAGGGGCCGCAGCGCTGGTCGAGGGAGCGCCCACGGGGCGCGTGCAGGCTCCACGAGGCACCCGCGAGGACGCGCCACCGGCCGCACCCGTCACGCCCGACACGCCCGACGCCGGGGGGTCGGCCGGGTGGTCGTGGTCCTGGTCTTCCTCGGCTTCCTGGGCCTGGGACTGGCGGGGATCGTCCTGCTGGTGCGATCGGCCCTGCCGGGCGAGCAGGACCGTGACATCGTCGGATACGGTCCCGGGGAGAACGCCACCGGCCAGGGGCCGAGCACTCCCGCCCTGGACTTCACCGGCTTCGAAGCCGGTGACATCATCTCCGACGAGCTCTTCTTTGACGGCGAGGCGATGTCCCGGGACCAGGTGGCCGCGTTCATCGCGAGCTGGAACGCGGGCTGCGTCGCAGGAGTGGACGGCACGCCCTGCCTGACGGAGTACTCGGAGGCGACCCCGTCCTTCCCCGCGGACACCTTCTGCCCGGGCGGGTTCGAGGGAGCGGACGGTGACTCAGCTGCCGACATCATCACCAGGGCCGCGACCGGGTGTGGAGTGAGCCCGAAGGTGCTGCTGGTGGTCCTCCAGAAGGAACAGGGACTCATCACGGCGTCCGGGAGCTCCTTGACGGACACCCGGTACACCACCGCAATGGGGTACGCCTGTCCGGACACCTCCACCTGCAACACCGACTACTCCGGTTTTGCCCGCCAGGTCTGGTACGCCGCACGCCAGTTCCGCATCTACCAGGACGCTCCCGGGCAGTTCGAGTTCCACGCGGGGGAGACGAGCGACGTGCTGTACAACCCTGACCCCAACTGTGGCTCCGCACCGGTGGAGATCGCGAACCAGGCCACGGCGGGGCTCTACAACTACACGCCCTACCAGCCCGACGACGATGCGGTGTCAGGCTCGGGAGGATCGTGCTCCAGCTGGGGCAATCTCAACTTCTACGCCTACTGGCGCGCCTGGTTCGGCCCCACCCACTGACCCGCGAGGCACGCCTCCTCGGGACCTCGAAGTACGCCTCCCCAGTGGCCCGAGGCACGCCTCCTGTGGGGCGATGCACGTTGCGCGCGTCGGTCGGGTGGCGCATGACAGATCCGAGGAAGGGACGTGCCTCGAGGTAGCGGTGGGGCGTGCCTGTAATGTGTCACGACTTCTGAGAGCTGAAACTGTCATGACTTCT
>JBQEKJ010000301.1:0-2919 GCA_052103835.1 Pauljensenia sp. | reverse complement strand
CCGATGACGGGGCGGCCCTGGGCCTTGAGGGCCTTCGCCTTGGCGTCCACGGCCAGGGTGGCCGAAGGGGTGATGGCAGCGAGGCGGGCAGAGACACGGGAGCGTGGTTGTGTGGTCACGGGGTCATGGTGGCACGGGCCACGCCGCAGCGCCCGGCAGTGCTCGCGATCCGGTCGCGAGGTGGGACCTTCGTCCCGGGTCGTGCGATGTGGTGTGGTGTCCCCCGGTGGGGTGTGCCTGTGGCGAACGGTGTCCCAGGGTTTCGGCCCGAGCGCCATTGACGAGGGCGACGTCGGCAAGAGCTCTTCTGCGCACTCAGTTGGGCGATCGATGCCGAGGAGCAGGAACTCGGTGATGATCCGGGGCCAAGAGTGTTGACCGTGTCTCCCCAAAGGTCGAACTTCCGCATGTCGGAGTCAATGGGCTAGGGGGGAGGGGATGGGGCGAGCGCCCTGACCAGTCAGTCGGAGTACTAATGAGTACCGTCTCAGACCGGGAGTGGTCCATCGTTGCGGTGATCACCGGGCGCTGCTGCGTTCACATCCCGTCGGGAAGTCATCCCATCTGCATCACCCGAACTGGAGGAAGTGCTCGTGAGACAGCGTTCACATGTTGTGAAGTTGGCAGGAACACCTGCCAATGGCAGGAAGAAGTCATATCGCCGCGGTAGGGCTCTGGTATCAGCCGCGACCACGGCTGCGATCGGTCTGTTCGGCTCGGTCATGGCTCCGGGCGCTCAGGCGGCCGAGGCCCAGGGGTCGAGTACCGAAGGGTGCAGCTACGGGACGGGCGGTCCCAAGGTCGATGCGCTCTGCTGGATCGATCTGGGTAGCTTCGGAAATGTCGCCGAGGCCGAGATGCCCCAGGACAAGAACCTGACCCTGACCGTTGGCAGGTACGAGGTCTCGATGGTCGCTGAAGTCACGAAGGGTGACAACGGCGCGAATGGTGTCGCTGCGTCGGCCTTTCCGACGTGGGGGGCCCATGGAGCCAGCCAAGGCTCCCTGCTCGGAGGCCAGTGGAACGGTGAGGACTACTACGTCGGCGTTGACGGACACCCGGCCTTCTATCAGCTCAACAATGGCACGGACGGCACGAATCTTGCGCGGGACACCGTGACGCTCAAGAACATCACGGTGACGGACACCAAGACGAATGAACCCGTGAACTCCGGCTTTGCTCTCGTATTGGCGGATGCTGAGTCCACGGGGAACGGGGAGGGCTTCAGCTGGACCTCGGACAAGACGCTGTCCGTGTACCAGAAGGTCGTGCCGACGGGTTGGTCCGAACCCTGTGCGGGCGGACTCGACGGAGAGGGAACGAGCACACTCGACTGCACGGGTGGGGTCGGAATCCAGGGCAATCGAGGCATTCTGATGGCCTCCGCGGATGCGCCGACGACGATCAGTTCCACGTTCAGGAACAACGGTGGCTCATCGCGTCAGGGAATCGCCTTCGCCATGGTGTTCAGCACGGTGAACGCCAAGACGAACGTCGTCCAGGGTGGCGGGTCTGATGCCGAGTTCACGATCACCTCAACGGTGGGCGGGGACCCGACACCTGTCGGCACCGTCCCGAACGATGGGGGCGAGAAGGAGACCGGACTCCAACAGTTCCTGTCCGGAGCGGAAGAGTCCGAGACGACCTTCACAGTCAGGAAGACGGCTGGCAACACTCCCATCGAGGGCTATGAGGTCAAATGGTCCTGCACAGTCAACGGCTCCACAGCTGCGCCGATCCTGTCGGATGGCGGTCTCACAGCAACAGTTGAGACAGCGGCGAACGGGACGTCCACCTGCGAGGCGACCATCACCGCAAAGCCGCCGGTGACGGGTGACAAGGCGGTGACGATCAATCCGAATGAGGTGGCGACTCTGACGCCGGAGGCGACGCCTGGGACGGGTGAGATCACCAAGGTTGCTTTCGACAATGGTGAGACGTCGAAGGTTGTCGAGGGTGAGGGCGCGTGGACCATCGAGCTCAAGGATGGTCAGCCTGTTGCGACGTTCACTCCGGAGGAGGACTACACGGGGAAGGTCACTCAGCAGCCGTACACGGTGACTGATGTCAATGGTCTGTCAGCTTCCGGGAAGCTGGATGTCACGATCGTGACGGAGCCGACTCCGACTCCGACTCCGACTCCGACCCCGACTCCTACGCCCTCGGAGACTCCGACCCAGCCAGGCTCGCCCTCCGCGACACCGTCCACCACGGTGAAGAGCTCACACCTGCCCAAGACGGGTGCTGAGTACGTGGTGCCCTTCGGGCTCGGTGCGTTCGCCCTGGTGCTCCTCGGCGGCGCTGCGACATTTGCGGCGCGGTCCAGGAGGCACGGCAGGGGCTGAACCATGAGGTCCCGGTGAGGGAAGGACGCGGGGTGGGGTCTGGACACGGACCTCACCCCGCGTCTCCCATGGTGTGGCGGAGCAATCTGGATGCACCTGCAGTTCCGTGTTGGATCGCGATGCGATGATGATTGACAGACGCAGGTAGGCGAATGGAGTGAGCAGTGGGAGTGGCGCCAGCCAGACTCGTTCGGAGGCGACTCCTGGAACGGATGGACCGCCCAGTGGGGCTGGTCGTTCTCGAAGGCGTGCTCGGCTGTGGGCGGCGAACGCTGATCGAGCAGTGGGTCGCAGAGGCCCCAGCAGGTGAACTGCGCCTTCTGGTCGAGTGCTCCGTGCCCTCCGCCGGTGCCATCCTCTCCGAGACGCTGGTCAGACTGCAGGCAGCATTGGGCGGGAACACGGGGACCCCCGGACCGGAGCGGCCACTGTGGTCGATGGACATCCAGGAGACTCTCGGGGCCGTCATCAGCATCATTGAGTCCAGTCAGCAGGATGTCCATCTTGCCTTCCCGGACCTCGCCCAAGTGGGCGCCGACGAGCTCTGCGGCGTCATCAGTGAGCTGAGGAAGAG
>JBQEKJ010000300.1:278-2924 GCA_052103835.1 Pauljensenia sp. | reverse complement strand
CGTCCCGAGCTTGGTGACCCAGAACGTCAGCTCCGGATGCTCCGTGGCGTAGCCGAGGAACCTGGTGACGGCATCCTTCATGGCGGGCCAGCCGGACATCGTGTCGACCGCGTAGCAGCGGCCCGTCGGACCGTCACCGACGCCCCACTGGGCCCCGAAGTGCTGGTGCGCGAACCGTGCGGCGCCACCCGCGTGGATCCCGCCCTTGTTCGAGCCGAACACGAACACGGTGTCCTCGGGCAGCTCGGTCACCTCGTCCGGCGTGAACCGGGTCTGCGGGTCGGTCATCGTCGAGTCTCCCTCGTGGTTCGCGCGGCGCGCCGTGCCGCGACGAGGTCGATTCCATCACCTGCGCACCCGGGAGTCCTGGGACCTGGGTCCCGGCGGGCGGGTCCGGGTCGGACGCGCCCGCCGGGACGGCCGTCACTCGAGCAGCGAGCCGGGCACGGAGGCACGCAGGCGCCGGGCGACCAGCCACGAGGCAGATCCCACGAGGAGCAGGGCCGCGCCCAGCGCCATCAGCCCCGCCGGGTCCACGCCCGTCCAGGGCAGCTGCTTGCCTCCGCCGGGGCCTGCCCCCGGACCGCCGTGGCCGGGCGCCGGGTCGGTGCTGGTGGTGGGGTCCGGCGTCGGCTTCGGGTCCGTGGTGGGCGTCGGGTCTGGCGTCGGTGTCGGCGTCGGGTCGGGGTCCTCCGCGGGCGTCGAGGTCAGCGACTGAGCGGACAGGAGCACGCTGCTGTCCAGCTGGCCGTCGACCGTGTCGGCCACGGCCACCACGACCGTGCTTGGCTCGCCCGCGGTCACCTGGGCCTCGCAGGTCAGCGGGACGGTGAACCCGTTCATCTCCGTGTGGTGCTCACCGGCCGCGGGATCGTTCTCGCCGAAGTTGACCACGTGCAGCTCGGCGTTGGTGCTCGCGTTCACGGTTGCGGTGCTCACTGGGTCCTGCGTGCCGGGCACGGTCGAGCAGATCTCGCCGTCGACGAGGATCGCGAACGCGTCCTCGAAGTCCTGCTCGGCCCAGACGGCGTGCTCCTCGCTGCCGAACACGTACTCCACGTTCAGGTCGTCGCCCTCCGGCACGACCTCGAGGGTCAGCACCGCGGCGTCATAGGTGGTCGAGCCGAAGAGCTCCTCGAGCACGGCGGAGCCGCTCCCGCCCAGGTCGCCGGACGTGGTGAGCTTGGTGTTGGGGCCGAGCACGGCCGAGGACGTGAAGTCGACGTCGTCGTCGGACTGGGGATCTGCATGGACCACCGAGCCGCTCGAGAGGACCACGCCGGAGGCCGGTGTGATCGCGCCGAGCGCCATGTCGCGGTAGATACCGGCCTGCACGTCGATGCCGTCGAACGTGGCCGACTCGACGCTGACCCCGGAACCGCCCAGGGTGGCGGCGAGGTCGTCGACCGTGACGTCCCGCAGAGAGTCCACGTCCTGGCTGGGCTGTGCCGCGGCCGTTGCGACGGACCAGGCGCAGGCCAGCGTGCCCGCTGCCGCGAGCGCGACGATGCGTGTGGCGGCCCTGGAGGCCGCCGAGGTGTCACGAGATGGATGTTTCATTACCAGGCTCCCGGGTTCGTGTGTGCGCGGTGCGACCGGCGACGCTGGGCGCCGACAGCCGGTGGGGACCGTCGCCTTGACCGGATGGAGTTATCGGGCGGTGTCGCCCGCCGGCCCGCCGCCGACCGCGTGGGCGGGGGCGCCGCGCTGCCCTCCCTTCCGGGGGGAGCCGGGAACGGAGGCCTCGGCTCGCTGGGTGAACCTCTGGTGTGGACAGTCTGTGAAGATCGGGCGTATGGGGCAAGAGCAATCTCGACCAGTGAGACGCGCCCCCGGGTGTCGTGGCAGGTCATCGCCACGTGCCGGGTGAATTTTGCCCGGGCTGCTCCCCATTGACACGGGCGGCGGGGTAGTGGACAGTGGCTCGCACGGGATCGACGTCGAGAACCCGAAGACCATCACGACACGGGGAGAACTGCCGTGAAGTCTTCACACGTCTCGCTGCGGCGACGTGCCGTGGGTGCCGCCCTCGCGAGCGCCCTGATCGTCTCCACCATGCCACTGCTCACCGCGCCGGCCTTCGGCGACGAGCACGACGCGCCCCTCGACGAGTCGGCTGCCGAGCCGGCCGACCTCATCCAGGACACGCCGGAGGCGCCCGCGCAGGACGCGGCCGTCGACCCTCCGGAGACGGACGTCGCGACCGATGATCCTGCCCAGGACGCCGTCGACGACGACGCCGTCCTGGATCCCTCCAATCCCTCCGATCCCTCCGATCTCGCCGATCTCACCGACCCTGGCGAGTCGAGCGACCCGGCCGAGTCCGCACCGGCGGAGGACCTGATCTCGCTGCTCCAGGTGCCGGGCTTCCCCGCACCGACGGTCCGCAGCCAGCAGGCCTACGACCCCGAGGACGACTTCACCGCCCGCTGGACCCGGGCCGACGCACGGCAGATCCAGGCGATGTCCGATCCGGAGGCGCCGTCGCGCACCAATTCCATGCCGGAGGAGTACACGATGCCCACCGTGCCCCGTGACTTCCCCGAGACCAACGAGGACGTGTGGGTGTGGGACACCTGGACGCTGACCGACGAGACCTCCGACCAGCTGAGCTTCAAGGGCTGGGAGGTCATCTTCGCCCTGACT
>JBQEKJ010000300.1:0-268 GCA_052103835.1 Pauljensenia sp. | reverse complement strand
GGCACGCGGGCTACACGTTCGACGACCGGCACACCGAGGCGCGGCTGGGCATGTTCTACCGCGAGGCCGACGTCGCGCCGGCGGACCGGCCGCGCGACGGCGGGTGGATCTACTACGGCCACGTCTTCCCCGACGGTGCCGCCGGCGCCATCTTCGAGGACCAGTCCTTCAGCTCGGTGACCGAGTGGTCGGGCTCCACGCGTCTGTTCGAGGGCAACAAGATCCGGACGTTCTACACTGCGGTCGCGTTCTACCGCGACGACGCGGG
>JBQEKJ010000299.1:0-2927 GCA_052103835.1 Pauljensenia sp. | reverse complement strand
GGGGCACAAGCAGGAGGACAACAGTGACCACCCGCGTTGGCATCAACGGCTTCGGCCGCATCGGCCGCAACTTCTTCCGCGCCGCCCTTGAGCAGGGCGCGGACATCGAGGTTGTCGCCGTCAACGACCTCACCGACAACAAGACCCTCGCCCACCTCCTCAAGTTCGACTCGATCACGGGTCGACTCGACGCCGAGGTCACCTACGACGAGGAGTCCATCTCCGTCGACGGCCACCGCATCGTGGCCCTCGAAGAGCGCGACCCCGCCAAGCTTCCCTGGGGCGAGCTCGGCGTGGACGTCGTCGTGGAGTCCACCGGATTCTTCACCGACGGTGAGAAGGCCAAGGCCCACATCGACGGTGGCGCCAAGAAGGTCGTCATCTCCGCTCCCGCGAAGAACGTCGACGGGACCTTCGTCATCGGTGTCAATGACTCCGAGTACGATCCCGCCACCCAGAACATCATCTCGAACGCCTCGTGCACCACGAACTGCCTCGCCCCCCTGGCGAAGGTCCTCGACGATGCCTTCGGCATCGAGCGTGGCCTCATGGTGACGGTCCACGCCTACACCGGTGACCAGCGCCTGCACGACGCCCCCCACAAGGATCTGCGTCGCGCCCGCGCCGCCGCCCTGAACATCGTCCCGACCTCCACCGGCGCAGCCCGCGCCGTGGCCCTGGTCCTGCCCCAGCTCAAGGGCAAGCTCGACGGCTACGCCATGCGCGTCCCGGTCCCGACCGGTTCCGTCGTCGACCTGACCTTCGAGCCCAAGAAGGCCGGCGTCACCGCCGAGGACGTCAACGCTGCCGCCAAGGCCGCCTCCACGGGCGACTTCGCGCACGTGTTCAAGTACTCCGAGGAGGACCTGGTCTCCACCGACATCGTCGGCGACCCGCACTCCTCGATCTTCGACTCGCAGCTGACCAAGGTCATCGACGACATGATCAAGGTTGTCTCCTGGTACGACAACGAGTGGGGCTACTCCAACCGCCTCGTCGAGCTGACCGCCCTGGTCGGCTCCAAGCTCTGAGCCACACGGTCTCTAGACGATGGGCGCCCGCGCACGCACTCGCGTGCGCGGGCGCTCCTCGTCAGGACCCACCCACCTCCACATCCACCGAAGGAAGGTTCAATGAGGACCATCGAATCGCTGGGCGATCTGCGCGGAAAGCGCGTGCTCGTCCGTTCCGACTTCAACGTCCCGCTCAAGGACGGCGTCATCACTGATGACGGACGCATCCGCGCGGCACTGCCGACACTGGAGAAGCTGGTCCACGCCGGCGCCAAGGTCGTCGTCATGTCTCACCTGGGTCGACCCAAGGGCGAGGTCAAGCCCGAATTC
This sequence comes from Pauljensenia sp., assembly GCA_052103835.1. Taxonomy (GTDB): domain Bacteria; phylum Actinomycetota; class Actinomycetes; order Actinomycetales; family Actinomycetaceae; genus Pauljensenia. Next base: position 1,584 of record JBQEKJ010000299.1, on the reverse strand, counting down.
TCACTCGCGCCCGTCGCGAAGCGCCTCGGTGAGCTGATTGATGCACCCGTCACGCTCGCCAAGGACGTCACGGGCCCCTCGGCCCACGAGGTCGTGGCTGCCCTCCAGGACGGCCAGATCGCCCTCCTCGAGAACGTGCGCTTCGATGCACGCGAGACCTCGAAGATCGATGCCGAGCGCGAGGCCCTCGCCGCGGAGTACGCCCAGCTCGGTGACGTTTTCGTCTCCGACGGATTCGGGGTCGTGCACCGCAAGCAGGCCTCCGTCTACGACATCGCGAAGATCCTGCCCTCCGCCGCCGGACTGCTGGTGGTCAAGGAGATCGAGTCCCTCGGTCGCGCCACGGACAACCCCGAGCGTCCCTACGCTGTCGTGCTGGGTGGGTCGAAGGTGTCCGATAAGCTCGGCGTCATCGCCAACCTGCTCACCAAGGCGGACATGCTGCTCATCGGCGGTGGCATGGTCTTCACGTTCCTGGCGGCCAAGGGCCTCGGCGTGGGCAAGTCCCTCCTCGAGAAGGACCAGATCGACGTCGTCAAGGGCTACATCGACGAGGCCGCCGAGCGCGGTGTCGAACTGGTGTTGCCCGTCGACATCGTCGTCGCCCCGGAGTTCAAGGCGGATGCGCCCGCGACGGTCGTCGCGGCCGACGCCATCCCCGATGACCAGATGGGCCTCGACATCGGGCCCGAGTCGCAGAAGCTCTTCGCCGAGAAGCTCGCCACCACGAAGACCGTGGCCTGGAACGGGCCGATGGGTGTCTTCGAGTTCCCGGCCTTCGCCGGCGGCACCCGCGCCGTCGCCGAGGCCCTGTCCACGGGGTCGATGTTCTCGGTCGTCGGCGGCGGTGACTCGGCTGCGGCCGTGCGCCTCCTCGGCTTCGACGAGTCGACCTTCTCCCACATTTCCACCGGTGGTGGCGCCTCCCTCGAGCTCCTCGAGGGCAAGGTCCTGCCGGGTATCGCAGTTCTGGAGGACTGAACATGACACGCACCCCCCTCATGGCGGGCAACTGGAAGATGAACCTCGACCACCTCGAGGCCATCCACCTCGTCCAGGGACTCGCCCTGGCGCTCGACGACGCCAACTTCGACTACTCCTCGGCCGAGGTCGTCGTCATTCCCCCGTTCACCGACATCCGCTCGGTGCAGACGGTCGTCGAGGGCGACAACCTCAAGATCCGCTACGGCGCCCAGGACGTCTCGACCCACCAGGCCGGGGCCTACACGGGTGAGATCTCCGCGGAGATGCTGGTCAAGCTCGGTGTCACCTACGTGGTGGTCGGGCACTCCGAGCGCCGCGAGTACCACCACGAGTCCGACGCCCTGGTGGGCGAGAAGGCCCGAGTCGTCCTCGATGCGGGCATGACTCCCATCATCTGCTGCGGTGAGGGTCTGGACGTGCGCAAGTCCGGCCGTCAGGTCGAGCACGTGCTCGCCCAGATCGACGGGGCACTGGAAGGCATGGATGCGGAGGCGGCCGCCAAGATCGTCATCGCCTACGAGCCCATCTGGGCCATCGGCACAGGAGAGGTCGCGACTCCAGCGGATGCCCAGGAGGTCTGCGGAGCCATCCGTCTGCGCC
>JBQEKJ010000298.1:0-2937 GCA_052103835.1 Pauljensenia sp. | reverse complement strand
TCGCACGAGGCGCGCACGGCAGGCAGTGACCAGGTCGCGGCGTGCTGGTGGATGAGGTCGGGTGCCCACGCCTGGATCTGGTGGGCCATGCGGGCGAGCGTGAACCACTTGAGCTGCTCGCGCCCTCGTCGCCCCAGACCGGGAACGTGGGGGACGGCGTCACTCACCGGCAGTGTGACCGCGGGGTCCTCGATGTCGGAGACGAGGTCGAAGACGTGCCAGTCGATGTCCGGCATGGCCAGCGCGTGCTGGACGGCGAAGTAGGTGGGTGGCACCCACAGCGTCCCCTTGGTGAGCGCGACCCTCATATCTGGGCTCCCTCGACCTCGCGAGTCCGACCGTCACCATCGGCCCCCTCGTCCCAGGAGGAGGAGACGGAACGCGTGAGGAGGACCAGCCCCGCCAGCAGCAGCGCCATGGCGCCCGAGACCGCCCACACGGTTCCCACGATGCCGATGCCCGCCCCGCCCAGCCAGGCGATGAGGGCCAGGGGGGTGATGGCGTAGACCACGGCGAAGACGAGCATGAGCCCCTGGCGTTCGGCCACCACGAACACGGTGGAGATGGGTGAGGTCGCCACGTTCAGGTACAGCCACGGCACCAGGGCCTGTCCGATGAGGCCGGTGTCGGTCCAGTCCGCTCCGAGGTACCACGGGAAGACAACGGGTGCGAGGAGGGCCAGGAGGGCGAAGGGCACCAGTCCGGCGACCAAGGAGGCCTTGACGGACCGGTCCACCAGGGTGCACATCCCCCCGCGCGCGACCGTGGCGAACTTCTGGAAGAACACCTGGCTGAGTGCGCCGTTGATCAGGGCGACGGGCGCCTGCATGAGCAGCCACGCCTTGGCGAACTGCCCCTGGGGGTCAGCGGAGTAGAAGTAGCCGATGAGCAGCACGATCCCATTGGCCCTGATGGCGTCGACCAAGGCGTTGGGGGCGTTGAGCAGGGGCATGCGTCGATAGCGGTACAGCAGCTTGCGGGTACTGGAGGCCCCCTCGGTGGAGCCTGCCCACGCGTCACGTCCCCTGAACAGGAGGGTCACCGCGGCCAGTCCTTGGCCGAGGACCTGGCCGAGCATCTGGCCACCCATGCCTCCGTACCCGGCCCATCCGGAGAGCACCTTGACACCCTCGACCGAGGTGGCCTGCTGGACCCGGTTGAAGGAGATGATCCGGTAGCTGCGGGTGCGGGTGAACCAGTAGCCCATGACGTTGACCAGGACGGTCGCCATCACGACGGCTCCCGACCAGACCAGCCAGCCTTCGAGTTCCGGATGTCCCATCCACCCAGCGATCGTGGGTGCTGCCATCCAGGTCACCGCAGACGTCAGGACGGAGACGAGGGCGGCCACGGCCATGACCAGGCGCACCAGTCGTCGGGCGTCCGCGTCACGTTCGGGCAGCACCACGGCCATGTCGTAGCGCAGGCCGGCGACGACGGCGATGGTCTGCGGGAGCGTCATGAATGCCGCGAACAGGCCGGTCTCGGAGGGGCTGTAGAGACGTGACACCAATGGGGTCGTGACCAGGACGACCACCTGCGCCAGCACGGTACCGGACAGCAGTGTCCCGGCATCGAGAAGGACGGGGGACCGTGCGAGGAGAGTGCGCATCCGGCGGCCGAGGTCCATCCGCCCATTGTGGCACCCCGCGGGTTCTCTTCTGTGGACGGCACCGGGTGGGGAAGACTGGGGGTCGTGCACACGAGCAAGTCGGACCCCGGGCCGGGCAGGCCCCGTGTCGTCCTGGCGACCAGGACATTCCTGCCGGAGCCCCTGGCTGCGGCCCTGCGTCTGGGGGCTCTCTCGAGCGCCCTGGCTCGCACGGGGGCCCGGGTCCGTGTCCTGACCTCGCGGTCCCCCGGACAGGACGCGTGGTCCGCTCCTGCCGGAGTGGAGGTGCACCGTGCTCCCGTCCTGCGTGATGCCACGGGCGCAGTGCGCGGCTACGTGCCCTACATGAGCTTCGACATGCCACTGTTCGTCCGACTGCTCACCATGCCCCACGCCGATGTGGTGGTCAACGAGCCCCCTCCCACTACCGGTGTCGTCACCCGCCTCGCCTGCGGTCTGCGGCGCACCCCCTACGTCTACTTCGCAGGCGACATCGTTTCCGACGCAGCACAGGCCCAGGGCACCTCCGGGGTGGTCGTCACGGTTGTGCGCGCGATGGAGCGCTTCGCCCTGCGGGGCGCCTCCGAGGTGGTCGCGGTGTCCCAGGGCGTGGCCGACCGTGTTCGGGCGATCTCCGGGCGCGGGGCGGTGGTGGTCCCCAACGGCATCGACACCTCGGCCGGGCTGCCAGCCACAAACGTCCCCCCCGCAGACTTCCCGGCGGGCGGGGGCCCTGTGTTCCTCTACGCCGGGACGGTCGCACCCTGGCTGGGCGCCGAGATCTTCCTGCAGGCCTGGCCCCGGGTCAGACGCACCCTGCCGGAGGCGACCCTGGTCTACCTGGGCCAGGGAGGCGGGTGGGAATCCCTGGTCGAGCAGGCCGCGGGCGTGCCCGGGGTCGTCACGCACGAGGCGGTGCCCCCCGACGAGGTCAGTGCGTGGTACGCCGCAGCGGACGTCGCCCTGGCCTCACTGCGTCCGGGCGGCTACGACTACGCCTATCCGACCAAGATCCTCTCCGCACTGGCCCAGGGAACACCTGTGGTCTACGCGGGGGAGGGCGCCGCCAGGAGCGATGTCCAGGAGAACCAGCTCGGCAACGCAGCTGCCTTCCGCGTGGAGGCGGTGGCTCACGCCATGATCGATCTCGCCACGGCACCTGCGGGAGACTCCCGCCGGGACCGGGAGCGCCTCTTCGCCTGGGTGGACCGGAACCGCTCCGTGCATGAGAGCTCGGCCCGGGTCGCGCAGGTCGTGCTCCGCACAGCCAAGCGGGGCAGGGGCAGGCTCAGAGCCCCAGTGGTCCGCTGAGGATCTCGCGGGCG
>JBQEKJ010000297.1:869-2945 GCA_052103835.1 Pauljensenia sp. | reverse complement strand
TCGGCCGAGCGGGCCCCGCGTGCAATCAGCGTCCCGGCCCGCCCTCGGGTCTCCACCACGCCGGAGCGTTCGAGTTCCCGATAGGCGCGCGCCACCGTCCCGGGGGCGACGCCCAGCTCGCCAGCCAGTGCCCTGACAGGTGGGAGCCTGTCGCCCCGGCGGAGGTCCCCCGACGCGACCAGGGCCGCGACCTGGGCGCGGATCTGCTCATAGGGCGGCATCGCTGATGAGAGGTCGACGACGATCGAGGGCATGGCTCAGACCCGAACCGGCTCGCGCACGAACACGCGACGAGGGAGGAGACAGAAGAGCAGGTCCACGCCGACCAGGGCAGCCGCGACCTGCAGTCCGGTGGACATCGCCGTGACCGAGGGCGTATCGCCACCGCCGGACAGTGCACTTCTCACCAGCGGACCCACCGACCAGGCACCGCCCGAGAGGCAACACATTGCGCAGCACCAGTTCACCAGCGCCGACCTGGGGTCCCATCCCGTCTCCGGTGCGGGCCTGCGCGTGATGAGGAATGCTGCGACGCTGCCCAAGGCGGAGACGACCGCTGTCGCGACGAGACCCAGGACCAAATCCCAGCCAGCAGGGGGTTGCAGCCCGACCACAGCAGCGGAAGAGCCGTCACCGAGTGTGGTCCGGGGCAACGGTAGGCGCGGCATCACGACGCCGAGGACAAGCGCCACCAGACCTGTCGCGACTGTTCCCGCCCAGATCCTCGCCCAGGCCCAGCGGGTGAGGACGGGCTCGCGGACATCCAGGGATGCGCTGCGGATGCTCCCACTCCTGCGCGCCGTCCGGGAGGAGGCCAGAATGGCGGCACCCAGCGTGGGCACGACGAGCACCAGGGTCCCCCAGACCCAGGGCAGTGCGCTGGAGAGCTCGCCGCCCGAGCTCATGACCAGGGGAGCGGAGATCGACAGGAGAACCGGGCCGACGACAACGGAGACGCCCAGGTAGACCCCGGTGAGGACCGCGGAGGGGCCTGCTCCCGTCGGGCCCGGTGGACGCACGCTCCCATGGGCCAGGAGGCGCCACAGCAGGACCAGGAGCAGCAGGGCGATCCCTACCGTGATCAGCATGAACACGAGGCTGAGGGCGAGGATCGTGAAAGTGAGGCTCACAGTGGGTCTCCCTCCGGAGAGGCTCGGACATGGAATGTATCTATGTATCGATACTTTGACACAAAAGTTGCTCCGTGTGCTGCTTCCGGACGAACTGCCCCGAGGGAGAGTCCTTCGCCACCCTGAGGAGTGGACGTGGTCGCCCTCGTCAAGGCGACCTGCCCTCCCACCCCGAGCGCCCATTCCGTCCCGCGACACCCCGCGACCCCCCGTGGAACCTGCGAGCAGAGGGAGCCTCCGCCCCGCCCGCCCGGGCACGCCAATCCCACCCGACAGCTCCCGACACCCTCCCGACGGGGCGGGGTGTGCCGACTGCGCAGGGTGTGGCCACCGCGCAGGGTGTGCCCCACCGCGCAGTGCAGCGGTTGGCGCCCCCGGGGCGGGTGATGGGACGATGGGGGCATTCCACCCCGTCCACCGGAGGTCCTCGTTGGCTCCCATCCCCACGCCCGACCAGCTCGCGTCGATCCGTCCCGCGCGCACCCCGCAGGAACGCATCCGCAACTTCTGCATCATCGCGCACATCGACCACGGCAAGTCGACCCTGGCGGACCGGATGCTCCAGCTCACCGGTGTGGTGGAGACGCGCGACATGCGCGCCCAGTACCTCGACCGCATGGACATCGAGCGTGAGCGCGGCATCACCATCAAGTCCCAGGCCGTGCGCATGCCCTGGGAGGCCGCCGGCACCGCCTACGCCCTCAACATGATCGACACCCCCGGCCACGTCGACTTCACCTACGAGGTCTCCCGCTCGCTGGCCGCCTGCGAGGGTGCCGTCCTGCTGGTCGATGCAGCCCAGGGCATCGAGGCCCAGACCCTGGCCAACCTCTACCTCGCCATGGAGAACGACCTGGTCGTCATTCCCGTCCTCAACAAGATCGACCTGCCCGGCGCCCAGCCCGACAAGTACGCCCACGAGATCGCCCAGCTCCTCGGTGTGGAC
>JBQEKJ010000297.1:0-859 GCA_052103835.1 Pauljensenia sp. | reverse complement strand
AGGCCGAGGTCCTGCGCGTCTCGGGCAAGACCGGCGAGGGCGTGCCCGAACTGCTCGACCGCATCGTGGAGCTGGTCCCCGCCCCCTCGGGCGACGCCGAGGCCCCCACACGCGCCATGATCTTCGACTCCGTCTACGACACCTACCGCGGCGTGGTCACCTACGTGCGGGTCATTGACGGCTCGCTCTCCACCCGCGCCAAGGTGCGCATGATGTCCACCGGCTCCACCCACGAGCTCCTGGAGATCGGCGTCATCTCACCGGAACCCACCCCTTCCGACGGCCTGGCCGCGGGCGAGGTCGGCTACCTCATCACCGGCGTGAAGGACGTGCGCCAGTCACGGGTCGGTGACACGGTGACGACGGCCGTGCGCGGGTCGACCACCCCCCTGGCCGGGTACCGCGACCCCAAGCCCATGGTCTTCTCCGGGATCTACCCCGTCGACGGCTCCGACTTCCCCAACCTGCGCGACGCACTGGAACGCCTCCAGCTCAACGACGCCGCGCTGACCTATGAGCCGGAGTCCTCCGCCGCGCTCGGTTTCGGGTTCCGCTGCGGCTTCCTGGGCCTGCTCCACCTCGAGATCGTGCGCGAGCGCCTCGAGCGCGAGTTCGACCTCGACCTCATTGCCACCGCCCCCAACGTCGTCTACCACGTGGTCGCCGAGGACGGCACCGAGATCCGGGTCGACAACCCCTCGGAGTTCCCCGAGGGCAAGATCTCCGAGGTCCGCGAGCCCGTGGTCAATGCCACCGTGCTCACGCCCACGGAGTTCGTCGGACCCGTGATGGAGCTGTGCCAGGAGCGTCGTGGCGCCATGAAGGGGATGGACTACCTCTCCGAGGACCGCGTCGAGAT
>JBQEKJ010000296.1:0-2948 GCA_052103835.1 Pauljensenia sp. | reverse complement strand
GTGCGGGACCAGTGGTCCCCGGTCGTGCCCCTGTCATGTCTGCTGTGCGCTGCGGCCGTGCTGGGAGACCAGCTCGGAGGCTCGTTCCGATCCAACTCGTTGGGAGCTGTGGGGGTCGGTGCCGTGACGGGGGCAGGCTCCGCACTGGCCCTTGAACTGCTCGGGTTCCGGGGGGCCTCGCCCTCGGCCCTCCTGCCGGGGCTCGTTCGCCTCGGCGGGGAGACAGCGGCCGCGCCGGTCTTCGGTCTGCTCACGGGCGTCGCGGTCGCATTGGCGGTGATCGCCGTCGACGGCCTGCTCGGGGACCACCTGCGTCGATCCTCCGGTACTGGCGCCATCGCCCGGGGGACCGCCAAGTTCATGGTCGCCGTGCTGCCGATCTATGCCCTGATCCGGGTCGGCGGGATCTGAGGACCCGGGGACGGTGGGGGCACGTGCGACATGCACGCCCCGGTCCATGGTGCTGCCCACCGCGCTGTCCGCCACCCGCGAACGCCCACCACTGGGTGGGACCCGCCCGGTCGTGCGCCCTCCACGCGCCGTAGGCTGGGGGCATGATGGTGATCCCGGCGGACCTGCCGCCCGAACTGGCCCCCGTGGCGTGGATGCTCGGCTCCTGGCGTGGGTGGGGGATGCTCGCCACTCCCGGTGACGAGGCCGACCGCGTCGTCGTCGAAGACGTCGAGGCGGACATCGTGGGCACGCAGATGCGCATGGTGACCACTGTGCGAGAGGCTGTCGCGCGCGGGGACATCGACCCCATGCTCGACGCCGCCGATGGCCTGGAGCAGGTCATTCCCGGTGACGTCCTGCGCCAGGAGACCCTCTACGTCAAGGTCCTGCCGGGCTCCGGCCACCTCCCCGCTCCCGGGGAGTACGAGCCGCGCGAGATCATGGCCACCGGTTCCGACATGGACGGTTTCGCCACGCTGTGGGCGGGTGTGGATGTCGGCCCCCGCGCGCAGCTGGTCTCCGACGCGATCGCGCGGGACGCCCAGGCCGAGGACGTCGAGCACCTGACCCGCATGTACGGGATGGTGGCCGGTGAACTCATGTGGACCCAGGAACGCACGCTCGGTGGCGAGGAGGCGGTCATCGACCTCTCCGGGCGCCTCATGCGCACCGCCCACGCGCGCACCGCCTCGGGCGAGGAGGTCGACGGCGGGGTCCTCCCCCCGGACGGCGCGGACCCCAGCTTCGACATCCACCCGGGCTCCGGTGTGGTGCCCCCCATCGACGAGGGCGGCTCCCGCAGTCACGCCGCGTCCGTCCGCGAGGGCGTGGCCCCCGCTCATGCTGACGAGCGGGTCGCTCCTGTCGATGGCGACCCGACCACCGCGGGGACGGACGCCTCCGCCCAGGCCGACGACGCCGCGACGGAGGGCAGGAACCATGGCTGACGACACAGCAGACCCCACCCAGGATCCGACGGCGTCGGCACCCGACCCCTCGACCTCCGCGGAACAGTCGACGACGCTCGACAGCTGGCGTTCCCCACTGCTGGACCTCGACCGTGCCGTGGCGGGTGAGGACGAGTTGGCGGGCATCCCCCTGCACTTCGGCGACCCCTCCGGTGAACAGTGGGCACTGGAGGCGGGCAACGCACTGGTGGACCGCTCCGACCTGGGCGTGGTGACCGTGACCGGCCCCGACCGCCAGTCCTGGCTGACCTCGATCGCCTCCCAGGTGCTCACCGGGATGGGGCCCGGGGACTCCCGGGAACTCCTGGTCCTGGACCCGCAGGGACACATCGAGCACGCGGCGGCGGTCGCCGACGACGGCACCACGACGTGGCTGGTCACCGAGGGCGACCATGCCGCAGCACTGGCCCAGTGGCTGGACTCCATGCGCTTCGCCCTGCGCGTGGAGGTGGCGCAGCGTCCGGACGTGGCCGTGCTCGCCACCGCCTCGCCGACCGGGACGCCCTCGTCCGCCCCCGCCCTGCGCGACCTGCCCGGCTGGATCCTCACCTGGGACGACCCCTGGCCCGGCGTCACCGAGGGGGGGACCGAGTACTTCCGCGGACAGCATCCCGGTGGTGCCACGCGGATGCACCTCCACCTGGTGGAACGCGACCGGGTCGGTGACCTCGCGCGTACGTGGCTGGCGGGGGAGGGCCGGCGACCCGCGGGCCTGCTCGCCTGGGAGGCGCTGCGAGTGGCGTCCTGGCGTCCTCGCGTGGGTCGTGAGGCCGATGCCCGCGCCATTCCGGCGGAGCTGGACTGGTTGCGCACCGCCGTCCACATCAACAAGGGTTGCTACCGGGGCCAGGAGTCCGTGGCGCGTGTGCTCAACCTGGGCCGCCCACCGCGCAGGCTCGTCTTCCTCCAGCTCGACGGGTCCCGCGGGGACGTCCCCGAACCCGGTACTCCCATCGTGCGCGGCGGTCGCCGGGTCGGCGTGGTGACCTCGGTGGCGCGCCACGCGGACATGGGGCCCATTGCGCTGGCACTGGTGGCCCGCAACCTGCCCGTGGACGCCGTGCTGGACATCGACGGGACCGCCGCCGCACAGGAGGCGATCGTGCCGGCGGACGGCAAGGCCGCCGACTCACCCGAGGAGCGCCCCGGGACGGGGCTGTCGAATCCCGCACTGCGTCACCGCGACGTGCGCGGGACCGGGTCCGGCGGCCTGGCGCCCTCCCTCTGATGCGCGCCGTCCTGCAGCGGGTCACCCGTGCCAGCGTCAGTGTCGGTGGGCAGGTCATCGGTGCCATCGACCGTCCGGGTCTGGTGGCGCTGGTCGGGGTCGCCCGGGGTGACGGCGCGGACCAGGTCGCGACCGTCGTCCGCAAGATCGCGGAGTTGCGGATCCTGCGTGATGAGCAGTCCGTGGCAGACACCGGCGCACCCGTGTTGGTCATCTCCCAGTTCACGCTCCATGGGGACACCCGCAAGGGGCGTCGCCCCTCCTGGATCCACGCCGCTCCCGGTCCCGAGGCGGAACCC
>JBQEKJ010000295.1:2687-2974 GCA_052103835.1 Pauljensenia sp. | reverse complement strand
CTCCAAGGATATGCGCGGACCGGGGAGTTCGTCAGGGGCCATGAGTGCGGACTTGTACCTGTCGCGAACCCGCCGGATGCATCCAGAGTCGACCTCACGGGCCTCCGGGGCGATCAACGACCCTCATCCGACCCTGAAGTCGACCTCCAATGCCCACGGCGAGTGCCCGATGTCGGATCCACCGGCACACAGGGCGCTCGTCGGGCGGACTGTCGGGCATCTGCTCACCAGGACGGACTTCAGGCCCAGAACAGAGCGGACCTCGCCAAAGGGGCCCGGACGCTGAT
>JBQEKJ010000295.1:0-2677 GCA_052103835.1 Pauljensenia sp. | reverse complement strand
GGGGGGCCGGGTTGGGCCCGGCCCCCCCCCCCGGGGGGGGGGGGGGGGGGTCGGGGGGGCCCTCCCCACCCCGGCCCGACTCCCGGCCCCACACCCGCGCGCCCCCCCCCCCGGGGGCCCGCCCGGTGCGGGGCCCCCCCCCCCGACTGGCCGCCACCGGTCCTACCGGTGGCAGCAGGGACTGGCTACTCCTGGAAGGGCATCCCGAAGTCGATGTTCTCCAGGGAGTGCAGGAAGTCCTCGGACACCTGCCCGTCCTGGAAGTCGGCCTCGGAGTAGTTCGAGTTGGCCAGCGCCTCCGCGGTGGGCTCGACATGGACGCGGTTGTAACGCGCCAGGCCGGTGCCCGCCGGGATGAGCTTGCCCAGCATGACATTCTCCTTGAGCCCGACCAGCGGGTCCTTCTTGCCGTTCATCGCGGCCTCGGTCAGCACCTTGGTGGTCTCCTGGAAGGAGGCCGCCGACAGCCACGAATCCGTGGCCAGGGACGCCTTGGTGATGCCCATGAGCATCTGGCGACCCGACGCCGGCTGTCCACCCTCGGCAGCGACCTTGCGGTTCTGTCCGAGGTAGGCCATGCGGTCCACCAACTCACCGGGCATGAACGTGGTGTCGCCGGGCTCCAGGATGGTGACCTTGCGCAGCATCTGGCGGACGATGACCTCGATGTGCTTGGAGTGGATGTCCACGCCCTGGGAGCGGTAGACCTCCTGCACCTCGTCGACCAGCTGCTTCTGGGCCGCGTTGCGACCACGGATGCGCAGGACCTCCTTGGGGTCCAGACGACCCTTGGTCAGAGCCGTGCCGGCCTCGACGTGCTGGCCCTCCTCGATCTCCAGCTCCTGACGACGCGAGACCTCGATGACCAGGTCCTCCTTGCCGTCGTCACGGGTGACGACGAGTCGGCGGACGGAGGGATCCTCGTCGTCGATGTGGACGCGACCGGCGGCCTCGTTCATCTTCGCCTCGGCCTTCGGTGTGCGGGCCTCGAAGAGCTCCTGCACACGCGGCAGACCCTGCGTGATGTCGGATGCCGACGCCGCACCACCGGTGTGGAAGGTACGCATGGTCAGCTGTGTGCCGGGCTCACCGATGGACTGGGCGGCGATGATGCCGACGGCCTCGCCGATGTCCACCGTCTTGTTGGTGGCAAGCGAGCGGCCGTAGCACATGGCGCAGGTACCCACCGCGGACTCACAGGTGAGCACCGAGCGCGCCACGATCTCCTCCACGCCGCCCTCGGTCAGCTGGGCGAGTTCGGGGTCACCCAGCGCCGCACCGGCGGGCAGGACGACGGAGCCGTCCTCCCCCACTGCGTCGCGGGCCAGGGTCCTGGCATAGGCAGTGGTCTCCACCGACTCCAGGGCCACCCAGTTGCCGTCCGCATCCTTCTCGGCGATCGGGATGCGCACGCCCGAGCGGGTGCCGCAGTCCTCCTCCCGCACGATGACGTCCTGGGAGACATCGACCAGACGGCGGGTCAGGTAGCCCGACTCGGCGGTACGCAGTGCCGTGTCGGCCAGGCCCTTGCGGGCGCCGTGCGTGGCGATGAAGTACTCCAGAACCGTCAGGCCCTCGCGGTAGTTGGCCTTGATGGGGGTCTCGATCAGCTTCTGCTTCGGGTCCGACACCAGGCCGCGCATACCGGCGATCTGCTGGATCTGGCTCCAGTTGCCTCGGGCTCCCGAGTTCACCATCCGGTAGACGGTGTTGCGGGCGTCGAAGTTGGCGCGCATGTCCTCGGCGACCTTCTGGGTGCACTCCATCCAGAGGTCGACGAGCTCCTTGTACCGGTCCTCGTCCGAGATCAGGCCGATGTCGTAGGAGTCCTGGACCTGGGCGGCCTGTGTCTCGTACCTGGCGAGGATCTCCTTCTTGTTCGGAGCTGCCTGGATGTCGGAGAACGCGATCGTGATGCCCGACCACGTCGACCAGTAGAAACCGGCCGCCTTCAGCGCATCCAGCGACTCCGCGACCAGCACGTTGGGGTACATGTCGGTCAACGTGTTGACCAGGTTCCCCAGCTGCTTCTTCGCGACCACCCCATTGATGTAGGGGTAGTCGACGGGGAGCGCCTCGTTGAAGATGGCGCGGCCCAGTGAGGTCTCCAGGATGATGTCGTCACCCTCGGCCCAGTTCTCGGGGGCCTCCCAGCCCTCCGGGGGCACGATGTCACTGAAGCGGATCCGCGCCTTGGCGTTGAGGTCCAGGTCACCGGCGTCGAAGGCCATGCGGGCCTCGGCGACCGTGGCGTACGTCGGGACGATCGCGTTGCCGTCCTCGTCGTGCTCCACGGGCAGTGAGGCGTTGGGCTCCGAGGTCAGGTGGAACAGTCCGATGACCATGTCCTGGGTGGGCATGGCGACCGGGCGGCCGTCGGAGGGCTTGAGGATGTTGTTGGTGGACAGCATCAGGATGCGCGACTCGGCCTGCGCCTCGGTGCCCAGCGGCAGGTGGACTGCCATCTGGTCGCCGTCGAAGTCGGCGTTGAAGGCACCACAGGCCAGCGGGTGCAGCTGGATGGCCTTGCCCTCGATGAGCTGGGGCTCGAAGGCCTGGATGCCCAGACGGTGCAGGGTAGGTGCGCGGTTCAGCAGCACGGGGCGCTCGCGGATGATCTCCTCGAGCACGTCCCAGACCTCGGGACGGGTGCGCTCGACCGCGCGCTTGGCGGCCT
>JBQEKJ010000294.1:0-2988 GCA_052103835.1 Pauljensenia sp. | reverse complement strand
TCCGCCAAGGACCGTGGCACCGGCAAGGAGCAGTCGATGACCATCACGGGTGGGTCCGCCCTGCCCAAGGAGGACATCGACCGCATGGTGCACGAGGCCGAGGCCCACGCCCAGGACGACAAGAAGCGCCGCGAGGAGGCCGACACCCGCAACATGGCCGAGCAGACCGTGTACTCCATGGAGAAGCTCCTCAAGGACAATGCCGACAAGATCTCCGAGGGCACCCGCACCGAGGTCCAGGGCGACGTCGACGCCCTGAAGAAGGCCTTGGAGGGCGAGGACACCGACGCGGTGAAGTCCGCGCTGGACAAGCTCAACGAGTCGGGTATGAAGGTCGGCCAGGAGGTCTACTCCGCTCAGCAGGCCTCCGAGTCCGAGGCTCCCGCCGGTGACGAGGGCGCCCAGTCCTCCTCCGAGGAGGGACAGTCCTCCAGCTCCGACGACGACGTCATCGACGCCGAGATCGTGGACGAGGACGACGACAAGTGAGTGAGGAACCGATGAACGGCGAGTCGGGCGAGGAACCCGACACCCCCGCTGGTGCATCGGGCCACACGGACGAGGGCGGCGCCGCCGAGGCGGCGCAGGCGGGCGCTTCGGCGCCCGCCACCCCCTCCGCCGCCGGAGAGCCCCTCAGTGGGCACGACGGCGGTGGTGGGGAGGCCCACACATCCGCATCCGGGAAGGAAGGACACGACATGTCGGACTTCGAGGCCGATGTCGAGGACTCCGAACTCACCGGGGCGATGGCCCGTATCGGCCAGCTGGGTGACGACCTCGCCCGCGCGAAGGCGGATCTGTTCAACCTCAACCAGCAGTACGGGAACTACGTGCGCCGGGCCAAGGAGGCAGCTTCCGCCCACCGCGAGTCGGGCCACGAGGAGGTCGTGGAGTCACTCATCGGAGTGCTCGACGACATCGATGCGGCCCGCGCCCACGACGAGCTCGAAGGTCCCTTCGCCTCGATCGCCCAGAAGCTGGAGGACACCCTGTCCACCCGCTTCCACATGGAGCGCTTCGGTGCGGTGGGGGACGCCTTCGATCCCGCCCTGCACGAGGCCCTCATGGCCCGAACCAGTGCCGAGGTCGACCACCCGGTGGTCGCCCAGGTGCTCCAGCCGGGCTACCGCATGGGCGACAAGGTCCTGCGGCCCACGAAAGTCCTGGTCGAGAACCCCGAGTGAGGATGACGACGGACTACAGGACACGGAATCAAGGAGGTGAGTTGCGGTGAGTGGACAGGACTGGTTGGAGAAGGATTTCTACAAGACCCTGGGTGTGGCGAAGGAGGCAGATGCCGACGCCATCAAGAAGGCCTACCGCAAGCTCGCCCGGAAGTGGCACCCGGACCAGAACCCGGGTGACGCCAAGGCCGAGGAGAAGTTCAAGGAGATCGGCGAGGCGTACTCGGTGCTCTCCGACGCCGAACAGCGCAAGCAGTACGACGCGCTGCGGGCGATGGCGGGTGGCGGGGCACGGTTCTCCGCCGGGCCCGGCGGGTCCAACGGCGCCGGGTTCGAGGACGTCTTCAGTTCGATGTTCGGTGGCGGCAACGGGGGTACCCGCGTCCGCTACAGCACCAACGGTGGCTCGGCCAACGGTGGTGGCGACTTCGACGACATCCTCTCCAACCTGTTCGGTGGAGGCGGTGCGCCCTCGGGTGGTGCCTCCTTCGGGCGCGGCAGCCGTTTCGGCGCGGGAGCGCCCTTCGGTGGTGCCTCGGGTGCCGGCTCCGGTTTCGGGGGTGGCTCCCCGCAACGAGGTGCCGACCTGAGGGCCTCCACCTCGCTGTCCTTCCGTCAGGCGCTCGAAGGTGCCACGGTGCGGATGAGCGTGGACGGGAAGTCGATGACCGTCCGTATTCCCGAGGGAGTGCGGGACGGCCAGAAGATCCGCCTCCGCGGCAAGGGCCGCCCCGGCCAGCTCGGGGCGCCCGCGGGCGACCTCGTGGTGACCATCAAGGTCGAGCCGCACCCGGTCTACTCCCGCTCCGGCGACGACCTGCGCATGCACCTGCCGGTGACCTATGCGGAGGCGGCCCTGGGCGCGAAGGTGTCGGTGCCACTGCCCGACGGGAAGAGCGTCTCGCTCAAGGTCCCTGCCGGTACGGCCTCGGGCACGGTGCTGCGGGTGCGTCGCCACGGCGTGCACCATGGCAAGCGCACGGGTGATCTCCTGGTCGAGATCCAGGTGGCAGTGCCCAAGGACCTGGACGATGACCAACGCAAGGCCGTGGAGGCCTTGGCCACGAGCCAGGGCGACTGGGACCCGCGTGCGGGTCTGGCCGACCGGGCGAGGGTGTGAGCACGATGGCGCGTGATCAGGGGGAGCCCCGTGGGATGCTGTTCGCCATCTCGGTGGCTGCCGAGCTGGCGGGCATGCACCCCCAGACACTGCGTCAGTACGATCGTCTCGGTCTGGTGAGGCCCGCCCGCTCCAAGGGGCGTGGGCGTCGCTACACCGCCCGGGACGTGCAGCGTCTGCGCGATGTGCAGCGCATGTCGCAGGAGGACGGGATCAACTTGGCGGGTATCCGCCGGATCCTCGAACTTGAGGAACAGGTGGAGCGGCTGCGGGTCCACGGAGAACAGTTGCGCCGCCATCTGGAAGAACTCGAGGATCGCCGCGACCGGGTCTTCGCGGCCTCGGCCACGGGTGAGGTCTCTCCGCTGAGACGCGGCCAACGCATCGCGTGGTCGGATGTGTCTGCCGGACACCGCACGGATGTGGTCCTGTGGGACCCCTTGCGCGCGGCCATCGCCCACCGGGTCGCCCGGGCGACCATCGAGGCGCCACGCCCCGCGGCCAGCGCATCCGTGCGCCCACGCGGGGCAGGTGGCGGAGGCGGGGGAGACCGTGTCGTGGAAGGCACCTTCGGCGCCTTCTGACCCCCGAGGCACGCCCCACCTGACCCGCGAGGCACGCCTCATTGGACCCGCGAGGCACGCCCCGCCTGACCCGCGAGGCACGCCCCGCCGCGGTTGCCGG
>JBQEKJ010000293.1:1586-2988 GCA_052103835.1 Pauljensenia sp. | reverse complement strand
GGGTGGTGACCATGAGGGCGCAGGCCACTGCCAGGGATCCCAGGATGAGGGTGGTTCCGGCGAAGTGGAGGGGGACGCCCCAGGTGTGCCAGGCCGGGACGGTGGTCAGGGAGTAGTAGATCATCGACTCCGCGATGACCAAGGCGATGCCCATCAGGGCTGTGAGGACCGCCAGGGCTCGGCGTAGGGCGAAGCTGCCCTTGCGGAACCATTCCAGGATGGCGAAGAGGAATCCGAGGCCGGCGAAGGAGCATCCGAAGATGATCTCGCGGGAGAGCCAGGAGGAGTCCCAGTGGCGGATCACGTTGAGGGCGTGGAGGGGGTCGTGCATGTGGAAGGTGGACACTGCCAGCCCGAAGATCATGGCGGGGCCGATGGCGTAGAGGACGGGGTGGGTGACCCGTTCGACGGTGGTGGGGTCGTGGCGCAGGGATGCCACGAGCTGGATGACACCCAGGGTCACGAAGGCTCCCACGCACATCTGTGTGATGACGGTGAAGAGCACCATGGGGACGTCGCTGACGTTCATCAGATCTCCTTGGGGTTCGCGATGTGTCCGGTGCCCTCGTCCCACTGCTGGGCGTCGCGGTGGGGGTGGATGACCAGGTGGGGCTGGGTGAGGGAGGGGTCGGGGAGGGGGGCGATGCCCGCCTGGTCGCCGTGTTCCTCACGCAGCTCGTCGATGGGGCCCCAGTCCAGGGCGCGTGAGGGGCAGGCTGCCACGCATGCGGGGTCCTGGCCGTCCTGGCGGTAGTCGTAGCAGAGGTCGCACTTGCTCATGTGTCCGGTCTCTGAGTTGAACTGGGGGGCGCCGTAGGGGCAGGCCCACTCGCAGTAGCGGCAGCCCACGCACTTGGACTGGTCCACGAAGAGGGTGCCGTCCTCGCGGCGTGTCATCGCCGTGGTGGGGCAGACCTTCATGCAGATCGGGTCTTCGCAGTGGTTGCAGGAGATGGAGGTGTAGTAGCTGAACACGGAGGGTGTGACGGTGTTGCCCTCGGTCTGCCAGGTTCCCCCGGAGTACTCCACCACCCGGCGCCACATCACCCCCAGCGGCAAGTCGTGCTTGTCGATGCAGGAGATCTGGCATGCCTTGCACCCATTGCACAACGACTGGTCGAAGAAGAACCCGTACTTCGCACCCGACTCCACGAAACTGTCAGTCATCAGTCCTCACTCCCTCAAGCCTTCACGACGTTGGCGATCGTCGTGTGCACCGCATTGCCCTTGGCCAGGGGAGAGGGGTGCAGCGACGTCAAACTGTTCATTGATCCTGCGGTGTCGACCGGTCTGTCCGCGTTCGCACCGTCTGGTGGCGTGACCTCGTCCTTCGACTTGGGGGAGTACCAGGCTCCCTGCGGAACCGAGATCACACCGGGGGCAATGCGTTCGGTGACCTTGG
>JBQEKJ010000293.1:0-1576 GCA_052103835.1 Pauljensenia sp. | reverse complement strand
AGTCTGATGGTGCCGCGGTCGTTGTAGACGAACACGTCATCGCCATTGGCGATTCCGCGCGCGGCAGCATCATTCGTGTTGATCCAGGCCGTCTGGTGATGGGCCTCCTGCAGCCAGTCCACGTTCCCGTAGGTGGAGTGGGTGCGACCCTTGAAGTGATGACCGATCACCTGGAACGGGTACTTGTCGGAGTTGCGGGCCTCAATGGCGCCCTCCCAGGTCTCGGTGTGCTCCGGGAGGGGCGACAGGCGGTCACCCTCGAGCTCGGGACGGAAGACCCCGAACTGCCACTTCTCCGACATGCGCTGCAGGCGCTCGGAGTAGACCTCGATCTTTCCCGACGGGGTCTCCAACGGGTTCGCCGCAGGATCCTCCCGGAAGTCCGACAGAGGCACGACCGAGCCCAGGTTCTTCCGGTAGATGCCGATCTTCTTCCACTCGTCGTAGGTGGGGAGGTCGGGGTCCTGCTCGCGGGTCGCATCGATGCAGGCACGCAACCAGTCCTCACGGTTCTTCCCGTCGGTGAAGGCCTGCTCGGTGCCCATTCGCTTGGCCATGTCCTGGCAGATGTCGTAGATGTTGCGGCACTCATAGAGGGGATCGATCGCCTGCGAGGAGATGATCCCGTAGGCCATGGGACCTGCGTTCTCACCCGGGTGGATGTCGAACTCCTCCGCGGTGGACGTGCCGGGCAGGATGTAGTCGGCGTATCGCGCAGAGGTCGTGTACTGGATGTCGCACACGACAATGAGTTCACACTTGGACTCGTCCTGGAGGATCTCGACGGACCGGTTGTTGTCCCCCGTCTGGTTGACGACCGAGTTCCCGCCGTACTGCCAGACCATCTTGATCGGGACGTCGAGCTGGGTGTTCGTCGGGTTCCCGTCCTCGTCGACAGGGACCTTGTTGGCTCGGACTCCGGGGGCGACCTTCTCGCACACCCCGGCGTTGAAGGTGTCCATCTGCTCGCCGTGGTCGATGGCATCCAGCCACGAGAACACCGAGATGATCTTGTCGGACCCGGTGTTGGTGAGAGCGGTGTTGAAAGGAGAGGTGAACGGGAGGGCCTGTGCGCCCTCGCGGCCGCCGGTGCCACCTCCAGGCACTCCGATGTTCCCGGTCGCACATGCGAGGAGGAAGATCGAACGCGCCTGGTTCTCGCCGTTGGCGTGGCGTTGGGGGCCCCATCCCTGGGTGATGGCGCAGGGTTTGGCGTCAGCGATCTCGCGGGCCAGCTGGCGGATGCGGCTGGCCGGGATCCCGGTGATGTCGGCGGCCCACTCGGGGGTCTTCTCGATGCCGTCGCTGCCCGTGCCCTCGATGTAGGCGCGGTAGGAGCTGTTGGCGGGAGCGCCTTCGGGCAGGGTCTTCTCGTCGAAGCCGACGCAGTAGGTGTCCAGGAAGTCCTGGTCCTGGAGGTCCTCCTCGAGCATCACGTGGATCATGCCCGCGACCAGGGCAGCATCCGTGCCCAGGCGGATCGGGATCCACTCATCACCCAACACTGCCGCGGAGTCGGAGTAGCGGGGATCCACCACGATGGTGCGCAGTCCTGCCTTCTTGGCCTGGAGCGTGG
>JBQEKJ010000292.1:0-3005 GCA_052103835.1 Pauljensenia sp. | reverse complement strand
AGGCGGAGTCGTCACGGACCAGGTCGACCCGGGCGTACGTGGGCGTGCCCAGACGCTCGGAGACCACGTCCAGGGCCGCGCGGGCGACGTCGATCTGTGCTGCGCTGGCGCGGTGGGCCGCAGTGGTCTCAGGCGCGAAGAGCCCGCCCAGCGTCCGCGCCCGCGGAAGGTCCACACGTTTGCTGGCTGAATGGCTGAACTCCCCGTCGAAGAACACCATGGGCCACTCCCCCTCCGTGGCGACCGAGGCCAGGTGGGGCTGCACGAGGGCGACCTTCCCCGCTGCGTGCAGTCGTCCGATGTGGACGAGGGCGGACCCACGCTGGTCGGGACCGTAGGAGGCCGCTTCCTGGCTGCCCGCCCCCACGGCCGGCTTGACCACGAAGTTCTTCTCGGGGAACACCGCCACGTCACCGGGGGCGACGTAGACGGTCGGTGTGATCGGCACGCCGGCCCGCTCCAGTTCGGCGAGGTAGTGCTTGTCGAGACTCCACCGCACCTGCTCCAAGGGGTTGACCAGGTCCGTGACCTGGTCAACCGCACCCAACCAGTCCAGGAAGGCGGCGAGGTGACGGTGGTAATCCCAGGTCGAGCGCAGCACGGCACGGTCGAAGTGCGACCAGTCGACCTGCGGGTCGTCCCAGCAGACGACCTCGACCCCCGCCCCGACCCCCGTCAGCGCCGCAAGCGCGAGCGCCTCGTCCTCGTCGAGACCCCGGGCCTCCCGGGCGGACACCCATGCGAGTCTGTGGAACATGGCGACATCGTACCCATGACCCGTGCGACAGTTCCCATGTGCTCCCGATCCTCGCCGTCCTCCTCGCCGCGCTGTGTTTCTCGACCACCGGAACCGCGCAGGCGCTCGCTGACGTCGATGCCTCCGCTCTCTCCATCGGTGCGGCCCGCGTGCTCGTCGGGGGCACGGTCCTCGGCCTCGTCGCCCTGAACGGGTTGCACCGGCACGGATTCCCGTCCAAGGGACCGGCTGGAGGAGCGCACCCTGTCCCCACCTGGACAGTGGTCGCGCTCGGTACCGTTGGGGTCCTCGCCTACCAGCCCCTGTTCTTCGCGGGAACACGGATGAACGGGGTGGCCATCGGAACGGTGGTTTCGCTGGGGTCAGCGCCCCTCATCACAGGGGCCCTCGATCTCCTCATCCGCCGCTGTCTCCCCACGCCGCGGTGGAGCGTCGCAACAGCGATCACCCTGGTCGGCGTGCTCGTGGTGTCGGGAGTGCTCGGAGCCGGTGGTCCGGCCTCCACCGTCGATCCCATGGGGCTTCTCGCGTCGGCGGGCGCGGGTGGGTCCTATGCCCTGCTGACCGTCTCCAGCAAGCTGCTGCTCGACCGTTCATGGGAGCCCATCCTCGCCATGGGCACCATTTTCGGCACCGCCGCGATCCTCAGCGTCCCACTGATCCTGCTCACCTCGACCGGATGGCTGGGAACTCCCGCTGGCGTTGCCCTGGCCCTCTGGCTGGGGCTGGTGACGACGGCAGCTGCCTACCTCCTCTTCGGGTGGGGCCTGCGCCGACTGGCACCCACCACAGTCTCGACGCTCTCACTCGCCGAGCCGATGTCGGCGACGCTGCTGGGAATCGTCGTGCTGGACGAGCATCTCGCACCCCTCGCGGTGCTGGGGATCCTCCTCATCGCGGTCGGCCTCCTCGTCCTGGGCACACCGTCGCGACGACAGATGCGGACAGACGTCGAGCGGGCCTGAGGGGCGGCCACCCTCCCAGGCCGGCACGTGGGTGCGCACCCTCGGCTCCCTGCCCACCCCGTCTTCACAGTGGCAGGGCGCGGTTGTCCACGATGCTCTTCATGACCAGGGTGGAGGTCAGTCTCTGCACGCCCGGCAGGTCGGAGAGGCTCGCGTCGTAGAGGTCCCGGAAGGCCGCAAGATCCGCGGCCACGACGTGGAGGAGGTAGTCGGGATCTCCGAAGAGGCGTTGAGCGCTGACGACCTGGGGCAGGCGGGACACGGACTCCTCGAACGCGGCCACGGTCTGACCGTCTCCCTCCCGCAGGGTCACGAAGACGATCGCCGAGAAGTGGAGACCGAGGGTCTCGGGGTTGAGCTCCGCACGATAGCCGGAGATCACCCCGTCCCTCTCCAGGCCCCGCAGTCGTCGGTGACAGGGCGACACGCTCAGGTGCACTCGTTCGGCCAGCTCGGTGACACTCAGACGCCCGTCCGACTGTAGCTCCGCAAGAATCCTGCGATCCACATCATCCATGTCGAAGATCCTTCCACCAATCTCGACCATCGGCCAAGAATTCGAGAGCACTTTCCACGGCTTTCGACATATTCTTCCCGATGTACATCCTCATGGAGTGGGTTCCACCGAACGGGCTGGGACGGACAGGAGTGACCGTGGTCGGAGAGACACACACGGGGGACGTCGCACTGATCGGCGCCGGAGCGGTCGGGCTCTCGATCGCCTCCGCACTGGCCCGCTCGGGACACGGCATCCTGGTCTGTGGGGGAAGCACCCCGCTGGACCGAATCACGGTGCACGAGGGCGGCGCCGCGGCGTCGTGGACCGTCTCGCACACCAGCAATCCCGACGACCTCTCCGGTTTGAACGGGGCGGTCCTCGCAGTCAAGGCCCACCAGACTGCCTCCACCTCGCAGTGGCTGGGGGCCCTGGCGGGATCGGGAGTGCCCGTGATGGTCGCGCAGAACGGCGTCGAGCACCGCGAGCGAGTCTCCGGGTACCTCACGGCAGCCCAGGTCATACCCGCCATCGTCTACCTCAACGCCGAACGCACCGCACCCGGCACGGTGACCCTGCGTCGGGTCGGGGCCAGTGACCTCGCCGTGCCCGACGACGAACCCGGCAGACGGCTGGCTCGGGACCTCACGCGGGGAGGGCTGCGCGTGCTCACGGTGCAGGACTTCACCACGGCGGCCTGGGCGAAGCTCCTGACCAACATCACAGCGAATCCCCTCACCGCCCTGACGGGACGCCGCGCCGAGGTCCTGCGGGACCCTGAGATCTC
>JBQEKJ010000291.1:0-3006 GCA_052103835.1 Pauljensenia sp. | reverse complement strand
AGCGGATACCTCTACCTCGCGCTCGACCGGGTGCTCGGAGGGCGGGCGCGGCGGGGCGAACCGATGACCGCGGAGGCAGACCTGGTCTCGCCGGGACGGTCCGGTCAGGTCTAGCGGATGTCTCAGTGCAGCCGGGCGTCGGGTGCGGTGAGACGCCACGAGGAGAACGTGACCTCCAGTCCGGCGCGGGAGGGCGCGCACACATAGGGGCCCGCCGACACATCCAGGTCGTCGGGGAGTGGAGCCACCCTCACCAGGCGCCAGGGTGTCTGCTCCGTGCGTGCCCTGATCGTCAGGGCACCACCGGACCAGCTCGCCCGGATGGTGATGCTGCGGGCATCCCAGTCGGGGACGGGTGCCACGGACCAGTCAGAGAACCCGTCGGTCACCACGGCCCCGACCTGCAGTGCGCCGTCGGAGTGCTCGACCCCTGCCTTCACCCATCGCTCAGCACTGGCACGCAGGAAGATTCCGGCCTGGTCGAACTGTTCGGGGAAGCTCGCGGTGAAGGTGACCTCCATGGCGTGTCCCGGGGCGAACGGGGTCACCAGGGCATGCTCGGAGTCGTTGATGAAACCATACGAGGTCAGACGCCAGGCGTCTGCGCCCTCGTGGGCGGTCACCGAGAGGCCGTGCGGGGTGACGCTGCTGGCGAGCGGCGGGTGGGTCCAGGCACCTGCCTGCCAGGGAATCTCCTCGCTCGGGTAGCCCTCTGCCGGGAACTCGGGGGGTGTCGTGGGATCGGGGTTCGCGGTCATGGGGTGGTGTCCTCTCGTTGTGGTCATCGGCGAGGTCCGGGCGGGCGTCGGGTCCACCCGGTCAGAGGGCTCGCTCTGGCACGGTGTCCGGGACTCGGGCCGCCCTCGTCTATGTGTACGATCGTACACATGAACATCGACCACTTCGCCGGGGACTCCCGCACGAATCGTGAACGCATGCTGGCTGGGGACCTCTACATCGCAGACGACCCGGACAGTGCGCGGATTGCGCGCCGTGGGATGCAGCTGACTGTCGAGTACCACCGGGCGGTCCTGGAGGACGACGACGCGGCCGCCCGCGCCAGCCTCGTCGAACTCATGGGTTCCGTGGGGGAGGGCGTCTACATCAAGCCGCCCCTGGACGTGGACTACGGGGAGAACATCCACATCGGGGACCGCACCTTCATCAACTCCCGCCTCACGGCCCTGGACGTCGCGACCATCACCATCGGTGCCGACTGCCAGATCGGCCCCAATGTCCAGCTCCTCACCCCCTGGCACCCCATCGATCCGGAGCCACGTCGCGCCAAGCTCGAAGCCGCCAGACCCATCGTCATCGGTGACAATGTCTGGCTCGGCGGCGGAGTGGTCATCTGTCCGGGCGTGACCATCGGGGAGAACTCCGTCATCGGCGCCGGTTCCGTCGTCACACGTGACATCCCGGCCGGTGTCGTCGCCGTGGGGAGTCCCGCGCGCGTGCTTCGGGAGATCTGAACGGTGTCCTCCCCCTCCGACGAGGGCGACGCCACTGTCGCTGGGGTCCCCGGAGTGGGGCGCGATCCCGGCCGTCGCGACCGGATCATCGATGCCTGCCTGGATGTCATCGCCGAGCGTGGGGTCGCAGGCACCTCCCACAGGCGTGTCGCTGCGGCGGCGGGGGTCCCACTGGGGTCGATGACGTACCACTTCACGGGCATCGACGGACTCCTCCGTGAGTCCTTCGCACGGTTCGCGGAGTCCGTGGCCACCCGCTTCGAGCAACGCATGCGCGAGTCTGCCACCCGCGAGGAGGCCGCGGCTGCCGTGGTCTCCATCGTCACCGAGGACCTGCTGGACTCCCAGCGCAACCTGGTCCTCACCGAGGAGCTCTACACCATTGCCGCCCGCGACCCGTCCTACCGGGTCCTCACCAACAGGTGGATGGCGCGCAGCCGGGCAGCACTCGGGATCCACTTCGACCCGGAGACCGCCCGGATGCTCGATGCCCTCATCGAAGGCCTCAGCCTCCACCGCGCCCTCGACACCGAGGCCCAGGACCCCGCCCTGGTCGCCCTGGCGGTGGGGCGGGTCATCGGAGTCGCGACCCGGTGACGTCCACTCGACCCGGACCCCTTGGCTGCCGAGGCACGCCCCATCCGTCCCTCGAGGCACGCCCCTCCACCAGTCCGAGGTACGCCCCAGTTCCCTCCCGAGAGCCTCCGTTCTCAGCTGAAGTCGGCGAGGACGCGGAGGGCTGAGCCGTCCAGGGTGAGCGCGCCACCGTCGGGCAGTACCCACTGGGGTCGGGTGTGGCCGAAGGGGATTCCGCAGCAGACGACTGCCTCGGGGTTGTAGGCACGGACTGTCTCGATGACCGTGGCGTAGCGCTCGCGGCGCATGCGCTCACGCGTGTCCGCATCCGAGGAGGAAGTGGTGCAGGTGGTGTTGTCGGAGTATCTGAGGAAGGGCTTGGGTCAGCCCTGAACGCAGCCGGGTCCAGATGGGGGATGACGGTGATCTGGTCGTCGCCGCCGGGGAGGGAACCAAGCGTGACATGCATGGAGGGTGCAGCCGGGTGCGACGCTGCCGGACTTGCGATGCTCAGCGCGCGAGGCCGGTGAGGCGGTCGATGACGTGCAGGAGGCCCTCGATGCCCCCGGAGACGGCGCTGGCGCCACCGTCATCGAGCAGCGCCTCGTAGTACAGGCCGTCCCCCACCAGCTTGACGGCGCGGGCGACGTCGGCGTCACCGACCGCCTCGACGAGGACGGACAGCCAGAGCTCGGATGCCCACCGGGAGACCTCCACGGCGCGGGGGTGCTCAGCGCGGGAGAGCCGTGCCACGGCCACCAGCGCCCGATCCAGGGGCGTTCCCTCGTAGTGCGAGGTGCGGATGTAGTAACGCGCGGCGCCCTCGGGGGCCGTGCGCATGGCCTCGGCATCGGCTCGCACCAGCTCCTCCAGGCGGTCGCACAGGGCTTCTGCCAGGGACTCCTTGGAGGGGAAGTGGTAGAGCAGGCCGCCCTTGGAGACCCCGGCCAGGCGTGCC
>JBQEKJ010000290.1:0-3010 GCA_052103835.1 Pauljensenia sp. | reverse complement strand
GCGGACCACGAGTCGTGGTGGGGGTGTGGTGGCGGAGGCGAGCGCGACCGCGTGGGCCTGGGGGAGCCGGGTCGTCTTGCAGGTGCCCGGGGGTGCTGTGAGGACGAGGGCGGCGCCGGGGTGGGCCTCGACGGCGATCCGATCGAGGACCGCGACGACGGGGAGGTCCGGTGGGTCCCGGAGGAGGCGTGCGAGGGCGTCGCCGGTGGGAGCGCCGACACGGCGGTCGGGTTCCTGGTCGGCGGCGCGGGGCATGGGACCAGTATCCCAGCCTCCCGGACGGGGATGTTCCCGGGCACGGCCGGGCATTCCGCGCCGCAGGCACGTGCTCCAACCACCGTCGTCACAACCCACCGTCGTCACACAGGCGCGGGTGGACCCGTGTCCTGGTCGTGGAGCAGGAGACGCTCCACGTTCGTCCTGTTGTCCCTGGTCGCGCGAGTGGCCGGAGCACGTCTGTTGGTGCCGTCCCTGCTGCGCGCGGGCGCCCGGATCACACGTCGGTGCACGTCCGCGGCCGGTCGGGCAGGTCTCCACCGGACGAACGGATCGATCCAGGTCGGAGGGCGCACCCAGGGCAGTCCCCGTCTCATCTCGATCTTCCACCCGGACCTGTCGAGGCTTCGGTGGTGGTACCAGCACAGGAGCACCCCGTTCGAGGTGTCGGTGGGTCCGCCCTCGGCATGCTCGTGGACATGGTGGACCTCGCACCACGTCGAGGGGACGTGGCATCCGGGGATCACGCACTCCCCGTCGCGCAGTGCGATGGCGCGGCGCTGGTGCGGGGTGAAGACGCGTTGCGGGGTGGTGAGCCCCAGGATGCTGCCATCCGTCCCCAGGAGGACCTTCTGGACCGCGCCCGAACATCCCGTGTGCTGGGCCACGTGGACGCCCACGGCCGACTGGGTGGGATCACCGGCTCCCTGGAGGAAGGCGACGCCGGAGGGATCCGAGAGCTGGTCGATGCTGGCGGTCACGACGAGCGTCGGTGCCGTTCCGCCCAAGCGTGGTGTCTGGTCGTGTGACGCGGCGATGGTGAGGACGCCAGCCAGGGCGTCATGACGACGTTGGGTGGGACTGCGGTGTTCCGGGGGCCCGTCCTCCGTCGCGTCCTCCATCGGACTCTGCGCTGGGGCCACACCGACGTTGTCGGGATCGGGGTGGGGATCAGCATCCACCCTCGGGTTGAGGTAGGCATCGAAGAGCCGCTGGAGCTGGGCTGCGACATCGGGGAGCAGCTCTCCCCTGAGAGGGACCGTTCCACCGCGCTCCCGGCCCAGCGTCAACCCTCGACGCCGCAGACCGGAGCTCTCGTCGGGCAGGGAGCCGTCCGGGTCCAGGGCCAGGCCCCAGGCGTTCGCCATGACCGCGATGTCATCTGCGGTGAGGGTGGGAGGGGAACACTCCGGTCCCGCCGCGTCCCGATCCGCCCCGTCCCATCCGGTGGCGGCGGAGACCAGCGCGTCCTCAGCCGCCGACACATCGGCATGGGCGGCCCCGTGGTCGAGCGCCGACCCCAGCGACTGGACAATGGTGCCGGCCGCGTCCAGTGACAGGACACCCGTCCCCAACCCCGGGCGCACCAGCGGGAAGCGGGCCGGGAGGAGCTCCCCGGACAGCGCGGCGGCCATCTGGACCGGGGCCGCGGCGCGGATGCGCTGGCGAGCCGTGGCACCGGAGACCCGGGTGGTCCGCTCCACGAGTTCGGCGGGTGTGCGGCACCCGCGACGGGCGGAGAGACGCTCCTCCCCGAGGGACGGACGCGACCTCTCCGCGACCACGCCGGCGCCCAGGACCCGCAGTCCGTCGGCCAGGCGGCCCACTGCCTCCGCGTCGGCCAGCAGGACCAGCAACTCGTCGTCCCCGAGTTCCTCGGGCACGACGCCGTCTCGCGCCACCTGCTCGAGGTGACGCAACGCGGTGAGCAGCTCCCCCTGGGCTGCTCCCGCTCCGGGTCCTCCTGTGGCGTCCATGATTCATGGTGACAGGGACCATGTGCATCTGCGATCGCGCCCGGCCCTGTGCGCTGCGACTGTGGACAACGGGAAGGGCAACAGCGTGTGCAGTCGAGGCCGTCCGGGGAGGTCCTGGGGCCGGGAACCGTCGCGAGCGCACATGCGGTGGCCCTCGTCGACGATCCGCGAGGGCGACCCGAGCCGCCACCCTGCTCGCTACAGTCAGGACATGACGATGACGCCGGAGGAACTGCTGGCAGGCCCACGTGGGCGACGCCTGTGCCTGGAGTGGGCGCGCATCTGCGAGGAACTCGCGTTGGGCAGCACCGGTGAGCATCCCCTGCGCAGTGCATTGTTCGACGTGGGTACGAAGGGCCTGGCTCCCGGGAACGGGCTCGTCGTCTTCAGGGAGGACCACGCCGGTGACACGGGTGTTGATCCTGTGCACAGCCCTCCGCCTCCGCCCTCGTCGACGGAACTGGCGGGAATCCTGGAGCGTGTCCCCCTGCGGGAGCCCGACCCGGGGGAGGCGCTGCGTGCTCTCGCGGACACAACAGCCTTGGCCATGTACTGGCAGCCCCCGGACGGGCAGGACCTGGCCGCCGCGCTCCCTGAGCTGCGTGGACCACTGCTGGGCGTGGCCGAGACGATCCTCTCCTCCCCGGCCGCCGCGTGGTGGGACTCCGGCATCGACCGGGACGCGCAGTGGGCCCAGACCTTCGTCGAGATCGGGGAGTGGCCCCTGTTCCCGGTGCGCAGCACCCCCGTGGTCCTGGAGGAGTGGCGGACGGGCATCGAGCCCAATGAGCGATCGCTCCGCACGTGGTACGAGGCGCATCCCGGTGAGGAGGTCGGTTCGTCCTGGTGGTCGATTGAGGGCTTCGAGCTGACCAGAACGACGCGTGCGGTGCCGGGGGGCGTGCCCTTCGGACTGTGGTGCGTCGAGGACTCGATGGATCCGGACCGGGTGCTCACCCAGCCCGTCGCGATCCCCGCGGGTGCCCGGGTCCTGGAGATCCACGGCGAGGCCGACTGGGTCGACCTGTGTCGGAGCC
>JBQEKJ010000289.1:0-3071 GCA_052103835.1 Pauljensenia sp. | reverse complement strand
TGCCCTCGCACAGCACCCAGTGCATGCGCTCGCGCACCACGGGGGTCCCGTCGAAGTCCGTCGTGTAGACGAAGCCGGGTGCACCGTCGACGTCCCACCCGTCCTCCACCGCACGGGCGAAGAAGTGCCGGGCCCCGTCGAGCATCCACGCACCCGGTTCCTCGCCCAGGGCGATCAGCGCCGCGCGGGCCTGGAGCATGAGGCGGGACCACTCGATGCCGTGCCCGGGGGTGACACCGAAGGGCCGGAACGGATGGGCGGGCTCGTCCCGGTTGTAGTCGGGGAGCACCTTCCAGTCGGCGGTGAAGTGCTCGGGGATTCGCCAGTTGCGCTCGTGGGCGCGGTCGTGGACGAAGAGGAGGATGCCGCGGGCACGGTCGAGCCACTTGCGGTCCCCGGTCACGTCCCAGGCGGAGAGGTAGCACTCGGTGGTGTGCATGTTGGCGTTGATGCCGCGGTAGTCCTCGGTCTGCGTGAAGGCGAGGTCCCAGGACTCGCGCACGCGCCCGAACTCAGGCTCCCACCAGAACCGGTCCTGGGCGTCCAGGGCCGCGTCGAGCAGTTCCTGCCCGCCGGGGCGACCCGCGGCGACCGCCGAGGTGCCCGCCAGGACGACGAAGGCGTGGGCGTAGGCCTCCTTGCGGGTCCCCTCCCAGGGGATGCCCGCGCCGTCCTCGTCGGTGGTGTGGGCGATCGCGGAGTACCAGCCGCCGTGCTCCTCGTCGCGGAAGGGACCCCTCAGGGCTGCAATCCCGTGGTCGGCGAGCTCTGCGGCGCCCTCGATGCCCTGCAGGGCCGCCAGGCAGAAGACGTGGGTCATGCGGCAGGTGATCCACAGCTCGACCGGTCGGTCGGTGTCGACCTCACCCTCGGGTCCCATGTACCCGAACCCGGTCGCGACCCGCGAGTTGCGCGCGAAGTCGACGACCGCACGGAACTCGGTGTCGAACTCGGATCGGACTGCTCGATCGTCCCAAGGGGTGTCCATCGGAGGCCTTTCTGGCGGGGTGCGTCTTTGCGGGCCCATCGTCGGGACCCCTGCCAAAAATAGCACCGCCGGGCAGCGGCGATGGACTGCCCGGATCAGTCCTCCAACAGTTGTTCCTCGCCCTGCACAGCCTTCGCACGGGCCAGGGCCACCGTCTCGTCCACGCAAGCGGAAAGGGTGCGCACCCGTTGGACGTGCTGGTCGAGGACGTGCGGGGAGTCGGCACCCACCAGCACGATGTCGACCTCGCCCGAACCTGCGATCGCATGCATCAGGCGCTCGCAGGAGGCACCGCGTCCCATCACGACCGCCACCGAGGCCCCCGTACGGGAGCGATGGGCCGCGAAGCGCCCGGACCCGGTGCTTCCCGCATGGGGACCGGTGGAGATCACGGCGGTGGGGATGCCGTTCCACTGCAGTGCCACACCTGCCACGTGGGCGGCGAGGGAGTGGTCCTGGTCCGCCAGGACCACCACGTGCGCCGCCGGAGGGGTTGGCGTGTGCGGACAGTGCTCAGAGACGGAACGGATGACCGCCAGCACCGCGACCGTGAGGAAGGACGAGGGCGCACTGCCCGGCTCCTCCCCCTCGTCAGAGCCCAGGATCGTCTCCATGGCCGGCTCGATGAGGTCACACCACGTGTGCACGAGGCCGACGACGGACACCGAGGTGGCGATGAGTCGCTCGAGGCGTTCCTGGTCGCGCAGCTTTGCGGCCTCCACGAGATCCTCGGGGCCTGCGGGGACAGCCGTACCCCCCATCGTTCCACCCAGGTCACCCGCGGCGATGGAGAGCACCGTGGAGGCTGCGTCAGCGGCCGCCACCCCGGAGCGCACCAGTTCGAGCATCCGGGAGAGTCGGGCGACGTCCTCGGGCCGGTAGCGACGGTGCGTCCCGGCCCTCCGCTCAGAGGGCCCCAGACCGTAGCGCCGCTCCCAGGTCCGCAGTGTCGAGGCGGACACCCCCAGGCGCGCAGCGACCATGGTCACCGAGAGCGGGACACCGGGTACTGCGCGGACGATCTGCGCCTTCGGCATCCGGTCTCCCCTTCCGCATCGTGCTCCAAGTTGTCCAGAGGTTCTCCGCAGCGTGTTCCCACACGCTGCACACCCTCGATTGTCGACGCACGGGCCACTTCCTGCCACTCGGGACACAGATCGCGCAACATGCGGCGGTCGGGGATCCGGACGGCGTTCAGGCGACACTCAGGAACTCACTCCAAGCTGGGAGTTTACGGAGAGTTCCTGGACACTCTTGAATAAGTGGTGCGTAACTCTGTAGCCTTGCCACAGATCGGAACGGTCGGGTGTCCCCACCTGACCATCCCCTCAGACAACGGAAGGCAGGGATCCAATGACCGACGTCTCACGACTCCCCGGACCGATGATGGAAGCTTGGGAATGGCAGTACGACGGAGCCTGCCGCGACATGGACACCGAACTCTTCTTCCACCCCGAGGGCGAGCGCGGATCCACACGTCGTCGCCGTGCAGCTGCCGCCAAGGCCGTGTGCGCCACCTGCCCGGTGATCGACCAGTGCCGCGAGCACGCGTTGAGTGCCCAGGAACCCTACGGAATCTGGGGCGGCATGACCGAGGAGGAGCGCCGCGAGTTCCTCCAGCGTCAGCGTCGCACCGCCTGATCGCTCGGACCTCGGGCCCGGCACCTCACTGGTGCCGGGCCCGACCCATGTCCACAGCCATGGCCCCCTGCTCGCAGCAGGCTGCGAACAACCCCGGCTCCATGCATGGAAAGGGGCCCACCCCCGATGGGGTGGGCCCCTGCCCGTCATGCATGTCTGTCCGTCCTGTGCGGTCGCATCACAGTGACCGTGCGTCCGGACCGTTCAGCGCCCGATGAGCGCCTGACAAGCTCAGTGCTCGACGACCGCCAGGACGTCGCGCGCGGAGAGAATGACGTACTCCTCGCCGGCGTACTTGACGTCGGTGCCGCCGTAGCGGCTGTAGATCACGGTGTCACCCTCGGAGACATCCATGGGGACGCGGTTGCCCTTGTCGTCAATGCGACCCGGGCCGACGGCGATGACCTCGCCCTCCTGCGGCTTCTCCTTGGCGGTCTCAGGG
>JBQEKJ010000288.1:0-3075 GCA_052103835.1 Pauljensenia sp. | reverse complement strand
CGTGCCCGTCCCGGGGACGCTGGTCGACCTGGCCCGGGACGGTTTCGACCTGGTCGCCACCGTCGAGGACGGGATCCTCGAGGGCGGCTTCGGCTGGGCCGTACGTGATGCGTTGCAGGACACGGGCGTCCCGGTGCTCACCCTCGGGATCCCGCGGCAGTACCTCTCCCAGGGGCGCAGGGCGGCCATCCAGGTGGAGTTGGGGCTCGACGCCGTGGGCATCGCGGCCACCATCGGTCGGCGCCTCGGTGAGCTCGCCGCAGCCCCGACGTCGAGCGCGCGGGTTCAGACGGTCCCATCGGCGGCGCGTCGCTGAACCCGGGGCGTCGATCCGGCGGTGCATTCCCCGGAGTGGGGTGGATCCTCTCGCGGCGATGCTCCCGGAGCACGGGTACCTCAGCCTCGCGCGCGCCGGTCGGGCGGACGCAGAGGCGCACATCCTCCTGCGAGCGTCATCGGGGCCAGCGCAGTGGCTCATGGCGTGTGGGGTGAGCGCTGACCCACGGGTCAGTCGGCGTTGCGTGCCCGCTTCCGTTCGCCGAGGTAGTCGGGCAACGTGCCCTCGATCGGTGGGTCCGGTTCGTGCAGCTCCGCGAAGACGGCCCAGATGACGCCGATGATCGGGATCGCGATGACCGCTCCGAGCAGACCGGCGGTGAAGGTTCCCACGGCCACACCGACGCCGACGACGACGGGGTGCAGGGACACCTGATGACCCATGATGAGGGGCTGCAGGATGTGTCCCTCAAGCTGGCCGATGGCGGCGATGCCGAGGCCGACGATTGCCGCCTTGACGATCCCGTCCGCCGCGAGTGCGACGACCATCGCCACGACCATGGCTGCGGGTGCACCGATGAGTGGGATGAACGCACCGATGAACACCAGGACGCCGAGGGCGGGGGCGACGGGCACCCCGAGGAGCTGCAGGAACACCCCGGCCAGGATGCCGTCGGTGGCGGCGATGATCATCGTGCCCCGTGCGTATCCCGAGAAGGTGTACCACCCGGCGGAGGCTGCACGGTGGGTGTTGTCGCGCCGGCGTGCGGGAAGCATGTTGAGGAACCAGCGCCACATGCCCGTCCCCGAATGGAGGAAGAAGACGGTGACGAACACGGACAGCGCCATCACCGTGAATGCCAGGGCCACGCTGGAGACATTGGAGAGGAGGTCGCCCGCCAGCCTGCCCCAGTTGGTGGCGAGGTAGGACTGGGCATTGTCGACCATCTGGTCGAGCCAGGTGCTCACATCCTCCTGGGTGAGGGTGATGTGGAAGGGCGTGGAGCGCAGGAAATCGATGATGATGTCGATGCCGTTGCCGAACTGGTCAGTCAGCTTCGGCCACTGCCCGACCACGGAGGACACGACCAGGGTCATGAGCCCCATGAAGAGGCCGAAGAACCCGAGCATGGCAATCAGCACCGCTACCCAACGGTTGATCCACCGGTCGAGCAGATTGACGACCGGGTTGAGGATCGCTGTGAGCAGCAGGGCCACGAACATGGCAGTGAAGACTGCGGACACGCGCGCCAGGGCGAAGACGCTCAGGGATATGACGATGACCAGACCGATGATGGCCCAGGACCCGAGTCCGGCTTTGCGCAGCCATTGTGGCAGTTCACCGTTGCGGCGCGTGTCGCTGCCCTGCACGAAACGGGAGGGCGAGGGGCGCGAAGAGGCCATGAGTCGCGGAGTGCTGCGGGTGGAGGTACGGCCCGCGCGCGGTCCCGCCAGGACCGCCGCAGAGGTGGGGAGCGGCTCGTGGCGCTGCACCGTCCCCCTCGTGCTCCTCAGCAGACGGTCCATGCCGCGACCGAGCCGGGACAGCGAGAACGGGCGTTCGGGTGTGTCGTCATCCATGGGATATCCCTTCCTCCCGACCCAGCCTAGGCGGGACGGCTCCCGAGCAGGAGGTCACGCGCCGAGCCGACGTCCTCCGCCACGGCGTCGGCACCCAGGAGCTCCCCCGGTTCCGCGTATCCCCAGCCGGCTCCGATCACAGGGATCCCGACGGTCCGCGCCCCCTGGATGTCCCACATGCGGTCACCCAGCAGGACGGGGCGCGAGGTGTCGGCGCCCAGTGCCTCCATGCGTGCCAGGGCCGAGGAGATCACGGTGGCCTTCGTGCTCGTGGGATCGGGTGTGGCGCCGGCGACGACGGCGAAGAGGCGGGAGAGCCCCAGGTGGTCGATCTGGGCACGTGCCATCGGTTCCTGCTTCGAGGTCGCAGTCGAGAGGGTGAGCCCTGCGGCGTGGAGGTCCTGCAACAGCTCAGGGACGCCGGGGAAGATCAACGGGTCCAGGAAGAGGGCGGAGTAGATCTCGCGGTAGCGCTGCACGGCTGCGTTGACGGCTTCGCCCGAGAGCCCGAGTTCCGCGAACGACGTCCACAGGGGTGGTCCGACGAAGCGTCTGAGTGTCGTGTCGTCGGGAACGGGCCTGCCGAGCTCCGCGAGAGTCTCGCGGAAGCTTCGCAGGACGACGGCTGCGGAATCGACAATCGTCCCGTCGACGTCGAGGAGTACGCAGGTCCAGGTGGGTGTGGCAGGCATCCACCGACTCTAGGTCATCCGTGGGAGGGGGAACCTGTCACCAGATTCACAGCCTGGATCTCACACGACCGAGAAGTGGGCCCCTATGCTCCGGGAGTGTGTGGTGGAGAACGCCCACACCCGGAGACTGCTCCGTGAGGGGAATGCCGAAAGGAATGCCGGTGGTCGATGGACCGGGGATGAATCCGATCAATGAGTCCGGCAACAGTCGGTCCGCTGCGTGGAGAGTGTTCTTCGAGGCATCCGGGAGGCTCCAGGGGATCCTCGAGTCCCGTCTCAAGCGTGAGTTCGGGTTGTCCATGCCCGACTACAATGTCCTCCTCGCCCTCTGGGAGGCACCGGGGCGCATCCTGCGCATGGGTGAGTTGGCCGGCAAGGTGGTCTACTCCCCGTCGCGTCTCACCTATCTCGTGAGCAACCTCATCCAGGACGGGTGGGTCTCCAAGCAGCCCTCCTCGGCGGACGGACGAGGGTATGAGGCGTCGCTGACGGACTCCGGTGTCCAGACGGTCCTGGCGGCCACCGA
>JBQEKJ010000287.1:0-3095 GCA_052103835.1 Pauljensenia sp. | reverse complement strand
GGCAGTCCCCTGAGCACGCCTCCCCCCACTCCTGAACACTGACCCCTCCCGGAAGGACACCCCCCATGAGCGACTCCTTGATCCTGCTGCCCGCCGTCGACGTCGTCGACGGCCAGGCCGTCCGTCTGACGCAGGGAGAGGCCGGGACCGAGACCTCCTACGGGGCGCCGGTCGAAGCAGCCCGGACCTTCGTCGACGCCGGGGCCCAGTGGCTGCACCTGGTCGACCTCGACGCTGCCTTCGGGCGTGGCTCCAATGCGGACCTGCTCGCCGGGATCGTCGCGGAGCTGCCCATCGACGTCGAGCTCTCCGGCGGGATCCGGGACGACGCCTCCCTGCGACGTGCCCTGGACGCGGGTGCGCGTCGCGTCAACCTGGGCACCGCAGCCCTGGAGGACCCGGAATGGACCGAGCGTGCCATCGCCGAGTTCGGGGATCGCGTGGCCGTCGGGCTCGACGTGCGCGGCGAGACTCTCTCGGCACGTGGCTGGACGCGCGACGGGGGCAATCTCTGGGAGGTCATGGAGCGCCTCGACCGCGCCGGCTGCCAGCGCTACGTCGTGACGGACGTTGCCCGCGACGGGATGCTGTCGGGGCCGAACCTGGACCTGCTCGCCCGCGTGTGCGCGGCCACCGATGCCGCCGTGGTGGCATCGGGTGGGGTGTCCTCGCTGGCAGACATCGCCGCGCTCCGTGACCTGGTTCCGGTCGGCGTCGAAGGAGCGATCGTGGGCAAGGCCCTCTATGCAGCTGCCTTCACACTTGAGGAGGCCCTGGCGGTGGCGCGCGGCGAGGCGGGCGCGTGAACGGGACGGTGCCTCCCCCGTCGCACTCCGGGCGGCCCGACGAGGGTGGGAGCGCAGGCCCTGATGGGACAGGCCACACCTCTCGCGGTGCTCGCGTGCCCGCACTGACCGCCGAGCAACGCTCAAGACTTGCCCAGAGGCTGTCCATGCGACGTGCGGACAGCGATCATGGCGACCTCCTCCCGCGCACTGCGCAGGCCATGGACCTCGCCGATCCCGTGGCCCGCCTGGAGTCCTTGGTGGGCGCACTCGCCGAGGAACGGGTGATCGTCCCCATCGAGGTGGAGGCCGATCCGCGGGTGACCGGTGTCCACGCCGGTGTCGGCGACGGCACCGACGGTGGTAGCGGCCCGGACTTCGCGCGGGTCGCCACTGATCTCGGGCAGGCCCTGGCCGTGTACTCCTCGGCCGCTGCCCTCGCCGTGGATCGTCCGGGTGCTCGGCCCATGCCGGTCTCCTTCCGAACAGTGGCGCTGACCGCCCTCGTCGAGGTCGGTGGACACGTCCTCGTCGATCCCGGTGCCGCGGAGGTCCTGCTGCCCAGACCTGCTGTCTCCGCTCTCGCCCAGGGGGACAAGTGGCTCCCGGCCTGGCGGGACCCCGAGCTGCGCGAGGAGCTGCGGTCCCTGGCGGGCTGCGGTGTGGAGCGGGGCGTCAAGGACGTGCGGGTGTCCTACGGCGGGGGAGTCGCGGTCCGGGTCGAGCTCGTGGCCGACCCGAACGGGGAATCCGTGGCCGTGCGAGGCGCGCTTGCGAGGGCGGCCCGCGCAGTCTCCGGATCCCCACGACTGTCCGTGTCCGCCGAACGTGTGGAGATCGTGCCCCTCTGGGCACCCATGGCATGACGCTGCCGGACGTGCTCCCGGTGATTCGCGGCACCGGGCAAGGCCGGGTGGGTTGTCCCTCCACACCGACCCGCTCCCGTCTGTGAGCGACGGCACCCGGCCCCGGGAGCACCCTGCTGGTGGGTGGGACCGGGCCGGTGGTAGCCTGTATGTCGACCGCCCGGGCACCTGTGTCCGGGACGCAAGCGGAGATCCTCCCACCTGGATGCCCGCCGCCGTGCTCGTCACGGTGGTTCGTGCCCGACCCGGCCAACCCCGGGACCGCGGTACAGGGGATCGGGTCCGTCGACACGTGGTTTCGCCGCGCGTCGTTGTGAGCCTCCGTGTGCGTCATGGCACGGAGGCTTTCTTCGTGCCGGAACAGTTGACACCGTGGAAGGAGTCACCCATCAGCGAGACCCGCATCAATGATCGCATCCGAGTCCCCGAGGTTCGCCTCGTGGGCCCCGGCGGGGAGCAGGTCGGCGTCGTCCGTATCGACGCCGCGCTCCGACTGGCCGAGGAGGCCGGACTCGACCTCGTCGAGGTCGCACCCGATGCCAAGCCGCCCGTCTGCAAGCTCATGGACTACGGCAAGTTCAAGTACGAGGCCGCCCAGAAGGCTCGCGACGCCCGCCGCAACCAGGCGAACACGCAGCTCAAGGAGATCCGTTTCCGCCTGAAGATCGACGACCACGACTTCGAGGTGAAGAAGGGGCACGTCGTGCGCTTCCTCACCCAGGGGGACAAGGTCAAGGTCATGATCATGTTCCGCGGCCGTGAGCAGTCGCGTCCCGAGGCGGGCGTGCGACTGCTCCGGAGGCTGGCCGACGACGTCGGTGAGCTGGCGACGGTGGAGTCCATGCCCCGTCAGGACGGTCGCAACATGACGATGGTGCTCGCACCGACGCGCCGCAAGGCTGACGCGATCACCGAACAGCGTCAACGCCGCGATGCCGAGCGTGAGGCTCGCAAGGACAAGAAGGCCGAGCGTTCCACGAGGGACCAGGCCCGAGGGGCCGAAGCCGCACGCGAATGACTCAGACGCAGGGCCCCGGCCGGGTCCCGCGTTCGACACAGAAGGAATGAAAGACATGCCCAAGAACAAGACCCACTCCGGGACGAAGAAGCGCGTCCGCAAGACCGGCTCCGGCAAGCTCATGCGCGAGCAGGCAGGCGCACGCCACCTCCTCGAGCACAAGTCGAGCCGCAAGAAGCGTCGTCTGGCTTCCGACCAGCCGGTCGCCAAGTCCGACCAGAAGCGCGTCCGCAACCTGCTGGGCATCTGACCGGCCCGTCCGCACCAAGGAGATACTGAGAAATGGCACGTGTGAAGAGGGCCGTCAACGCCCACAAGAAGCGTCGCGTCGTCCTGGAGCAGGCGTCGGGCTACCGTGGGCAGCGTTCGCGCCTGTACCGCAAGGCCAAGGAGCAGGTCACTCACTCGCTCGTCTACGCCTACCGC
>JBQEKJ010000286.1:1379-3145 GCA_052103835.1 Pauljensenia sp. | reverse complement strand
TGGACCTCCAGACCGACGTCTCCACCAAGGTGATCGGCGGACAGTACGACGCCACCTTCGCTGACTCCACCGTCATCGGGTACACCATCGAACTCGCGAAGGGCCAGCTGGAGCAGGTCGGTGACGTCATCGAGTCCGCACCCCAGGGCATCGCGGTGGCCAAGGACGACACCGACCTCGCCAAGGCCATCCAGGCCGGACTCCAGTACCTCATGGACAACGGCCAGCTCAAGGAGATCCTGGGTGCCTACGGCGCCGAGGACGCCGCCCTGTCCACCGCTGAACTCAACCCCTCCGTCGGCGAGTGATCCCGTGGGGGTGCCCGCTTCGTGGGCACCCCCACGATCCTCCCCTCCACACACGTAGGCTCGCCCATGACCAAACCTTTACGTCCGGACAGCCTCTATCGGGAGTTGTTGACCATGCGCAGGACACTTGCAGGACTTGCCGTCACAGCAGCAGTGGCGCTGCTCATCAGCGGCTGCTCGGATCCCTCCGACGCGAGTCAGAGTGCCTCGGGAGACTCCGCGGCCTCCGGCAGCGACCAGGACACGGGAACCGTCGCCGGGGCCTTCGACACCACCTCCCTGGAGGCCGTCCCCGAGATCGTCGCCCTGGTCCCTGACACCGTGAAGGAGCGCGACCAACTGCGCAATGGCTCCGACACCTCCTACGCGCCCGCTGAGTTCCTCGCAGACGACGGCCAGACCCCCATCGGCTACGACATCGACATCGTCGACGCCCTCGCCCGCCTGATGGGCCTCTCCGGGGCGAAGTCGCAGACCGCTGAGTTCCCCGCCATCATCCCGGCCCTGGGCACCAAGTACGACGTCGGCGCCTCGTCCTACACCATCACCGACGAGCGCCTCCAGCAGGTCAACATGGTGTCCTACATCACGGTGGGATCCTCCTACGCGGTGGCGGAGGGGAACCCGAAGGGCTTCGACCCCGCAGACCCCTGCGGCTCCACCCTCGGCGTCCAGAACGGCACCACCCAGTTCGACTACGCCAACGAGCTGGCCGAGAAGTGCAAGGCCGACGGCAAGGAGGACCTGCAGGTCATGCCGCTGGACCTCCAGACCGACGTCTCCACCAAGGTGATCGGCGGACAGTACGACGCCACTCTCGCCGACACCACCGTCATCGGCTGGACGGTCAAGCAGTCCGGCGGCAAGCTGGCGCAGATCGGGGAGGACTTCGGTGCCGCTCCCCAGGGCATTGCGGTCGCCAAGGACGACACGGACCTGGCCGAGGCCGTCCAGGCCGGACTCCAGTACCTCATGGACAACGGCTACCTCACCCAGATCCTCGAACCCTACGGCGTGGCGGACGTCGCCCTGGGGACCGCGGAGCTCAACCCCGCAGCCAGCGAGTGAGGTGACGGCATGGCACAGCACACCCTTGACGGTGTCGACCTGATCCGGGCCCGACCCGTCCCCCGTCCAGGACGCGTCGCCTCGGCTGCCCTGGTCGCCCTCATGGTGGCCATGGCGGCCCACGGACTGGTCACGAACCCGAACTACCAGTGGCCGGTGGTGTGGGAATGGCTGTTCTCGCGCACGATCCTCATCGGCGTCCTCTACACGCTGCTGCTCACGGCCGCTGCCATGGTGCTCGGCACCGTCCTGGCCCTGCTCGCCGCCGTCATGCGGCAGTCCCCCAATCCCGTCCTGCGCGGCGTCTCATGGTTCTACATCTGGTTCTTCCGCGGGACACCCATCTACACGCAGCTGATCTTCTGGTCGCTTCTGCCCTCCCTCTACCCC
>JBQEKJ010000286.1:0-1369 GCA_052103835.1 Pauljensenia sp. | reverse complement strand
CCTTCGGTCCGGAGTTCGTCGTCTTCGAGACGAACCGCGTGCTCACGACCCTGTGGATGGCCATCCTCGGCCTGGGCATGAACGAGGGCGCCTACCTCGCTGAGATCATCCGTGCGGGCCTCAATGCGGTGGACCGCGGCCAGTGGGAGGCCGCCACGGCACTGGGCATGCGCCGGGGCCTCATCTTGCGTCGCATCGTGCTGCCCCAGGCCATGAGGGTCATCGTGCCGCCGCTGGGCAACGAGACCATCTCCATGCTCAAGACCACCTCGCTGGTCTCCGCGATCCCCTTCACCCTGGAACTGACCTTCGCGGCCTCGACGAAGGGGCAGAGCCTCTTCGCCCCGATCCCCCTGCTCATCGATGCAGCGATCTGGTACCTGGTCATCACCTCGATCCTCATGGTGGTCCAGAGCCGCATCGAGCGCCATTTCGGGCGAGGGTTCGACGCAAGGTCCACCCAGGGGCGCAGACAGGACCCGGACTCTCCCGATGACGACCCATCCACCGCTGACCCCGACCTGGAGGTGACCCCGTGAGCACTCCCACGGCCACGAGCTCGACCACTGCGATGGTGCAGGCGGTCGGGATCCACAAGTTCTTCGGCGACCTGCACGTCCTGCGCGGTATCGACCTCACCGTCATGCCCGGTCAGGTCTGCGTGGTCCTGGGCCCCTCCGGCTCCGGCAAGTCGACCCTGCTGCGCTGCATCAACCAGTTGGAGACGATCAGCGCGGGACGCCTCTACGTCGAGGGTGAGCTGCTCGGCTATCGCGAGGTCGTCAAGGGCGACCAGAGCATCCTGCACGAGCTCCCCGACAAGGAGGTTGCCCGCCAGCGCGCCCGCATCGGGATGGTGTTCCAGCGATTCAACCTCTTCCCCCACAAGACCGCCCTGGAGAATGTCATGGAGGCCCCCATCCACGTGTTGGGGAGGAAGCGTTCCCAGGCCCGTGCACGTGCACTCGAGCTGCTCGCGCGTGTCGGCCTGGCCGACCGTGCCGACCACTACCCTTCCGAGCTCTCCGGCGGGCAGCAGCAGCGCGTCGCCATCGCCCGCGCCCTGGCCATGGACCCCGAGATCATGCTCTTCGACGAGCCGACCTCCGCCCTCGACCCGGAACTGGTCGGGGAAGTCCTCCAGGTGATGAAGGACCTCGCGGCCTCCGGCATGACCATGATCGTGGTCACCCACGAGGTCGGATTCGCGCGCGAGGTCGGTGACAACGTCGTCTTCATGGACGAGGGCGTGATCGTCGAGATGGGCCCGCCCCAGCAGGTCATCGATGCCCCCCACGAGGCGCGCACCCGTTCCTTCTTCTCCAAGGTCCTCTGAGGAGGACCTCACACCCGGCGGGCGGGCTCCAGG
>JBQEKJ010000285.1:0-3165 GCA_052103835.1 Pauljensenia sp. | reverse complement strand
ACGGAGACCTTGCGGTCACCCTTCTCCATGCGGCTGATCGCGCTGCGGTCCACCCCCAGGGCATCGCCCAGAGAAGTCTGGCTCACTCCGGCAAGCTCCCGAGCGCGCGCAATACGGGTACCGAGCTCTGCGAGTTCCATGTTGTGATTTTCGCACACATCTCTCCTATCCATCAATGGTTGGTGTTCCATACCGACCTCGGCGCACGAGCAGACGCGGGCAGGGGGGAGAGGCGTCGTCCTCGTACGCGCGGGAATGTGACCGGAGCGGGCAGCGTTCGGCCCTCCGGCAGGCGGGGCGCGGAGGAGGCGCCTAGGGTCGTGGCATGGGGAACACGACGCGACACACCCATACCCGACTCAAGGCCGAGGACAGGCGCGCTCAGATCCTCGACGCTGCCACCAGTCTCCTGGGCACCCGCGGCTTCTGGGGGACCTCCCTGCAGGACGTGGCCGACGCCTGCGAGTTCACCGTCACCGGCATCCTCTATCACTTCTCCACCAAGGAGGAGCTGCTGGAGGCAGTGCTGGACCAGGCGGACGCCGAGTTCACGGATGCCGTCATCCGCGAGCTGGCCCACGAGGGTCCGGTCGAGGAACCCGTGCGATCGGAGGCCGGGTCGCCGGACGTGCCCGGCGGGTTGACAACGGGCGAGGAGCAACCCGGGGAGTCGGGGATCTGGCGGCTGTGTCGGATCCTCATCCGCCTGGACGTCGCCAACCCGGACCGGGCACGCCTCTACACCGTCCTGGAGACCGAGGCCATCGAACCGGAGCATCCGGCGCACGACTACTTCGTGCAGCGCGAGCAGAGACTGGTGGGACACTTCCAGTCCACGGTGCCGCGTGGGGTCGAGGACCGCGAGGCATTGGCGCGGCGCGCAATGGCGGTGGTCAGCGGGTTCCGACTGCAGTGGCTCAAGGCGGGCGGGGTGGCCGACCCGGTGAGGACCTGGGAGCAGATGAACATCGCCCTGCGCGAGATGCTGGGGGAATGCGGGAGGGGAACGGCCCCTCAGCCGTGACGTTGATGCAGCTCGGCCGCACTGGCGCAGAGGCCTGGACACCCGCGGATGTCGTCGAGTGCGCCGAGACCAGGGAGGCGAGGTGGGCCGCCGGGACCAGGTCCACCTTCCAGGCACAGGCCGAGTGCGCGGGTGCCCATGAGGGTCGCGGCTGCGTCGTGCACCAGGGTCGGGGTGAGGTGGCCATTGGCGCCGCCGGAGATGATGATCGTGTTCTCGCACCAGTTGTCCACGCTGGTCAGGGCCGTACCGGCGGAGACGACGAGACGTTGGACGCG
Source organism: Pauljensenia sp. (assembly GCA_052103835.1). Taxonomy (GTDB): domain Bacteria; phylum Actinomycetota; class Actinomycetes; order Actinomycetales; family Actinomycetaceae; genus Pauljensenia. The sequence goes on along the minus strand of JBQEKJ010000285.1, from coordinate 1,863 downwards.
GGAGGCGTCGACCCCCGCATCGCGCAGGGACTCCAGCAGCATCGCCCCGTTCGCATCCCCACCGACCGCACCCACCATGGACACCCTTGCCCCGAGCGGGGCTGCGACCACTGCCTGGTTCGCCGACTTGCCGACGGGGAGGACCTGGAGGGGTCCCCCCGTCACGGTCTTTCCCCGGCGCGGTTGGTCGGGCACCGACCAGGAGGTGCGGGACGCCCTCGTCCATGGTGAGCCGACGGTGCGGCCGCACCTGGGGGACCAAGGTCCCAGATGGTGCGGCCCCAGGACAGGCGCGGTGTGGTCGGCGTCGCAGCGGGGGACCTCGTTCGGCTGGGCCGACAGGACGGGCGTAGTGTGGACAGTTCACAGTTTGTGATATTGCCTCCGTGACACGGAGGTCCTTGAGGAGGCTTCCATGCGGAGCCGGCCAACCCACAGTGAACGAGTACCCGCTCCCTCACGTTCCGCGCGAAGACGAGCCATCTGGGCCCTTCCACTCTCCCTCGGATCGGTGATCGCCCTGCTCGCCGCCCTGGGTCTGGCATTCACCGTCCAACCCGCCCACGGAATCGGCAGGGCCGTCGACCTGGGCACCGCCGGGTCCTACGTGGTCCTGGGCGGTCAGACCGTCACCAACAGCGGCCCCAGCGTCCTGGGCGGCGACCTGGGTGTCAGCCCGGGAAGTACGGTGACCGGTTTCCCGCCGGGAGTGCTCAACGGCACCGATCACGTCGCCGACGCCCAGGCGCTCGGCGCCCAGTCCGACCTCACCATCGCCTACAACGATGCTGCCAGCCAGGCCAGTGACATGTCCGTGGCCGGTGACCTGGGGGGACGTACTCTCACGCCCGGCGTCTACACAGCCTGAAACCAACCCCCACCAGCCCAAACGAAACAACAGACACTTACACCACCAACAGGGACTTGATCGCGGCGATCCGGATGCGGTGTTCATCTTCCAGATCGGGTCTGCGCTGACCACGGCGTCGGCCAGCAGCGTGGTCCTGCTCAACGGGGCCAACAGCTGCAACGTCTACTGGCAGGTCGGCAGCTCGGCCACGCTGGGCACCGACACCCGTTTCGTCGGCACCATTATGGCGTTCACCTCGATCACCCTGGACACCGGGGCGCGGATCCAGGGACGCGCCCTGCCCCGCAACGGATCGGTCACCCTGGACAGCAATGTGCTGTCCAGCGAGTCGTGTGAGGTCGGGAGTACTCCCGCCCCGACGGATGGTCCGGGGACTCCCGGCCCGACGGATGGTCCTGGGACGCCCGGTCCGACGGATGGTCCTGGGACGCCTGGTCCGACGGACGCTCCGGCGACGCCGGGCCCTGATGACACCCCGGGAACCCCGGTGAGCATCGCACCGGTTGTGGTCCCCTCGGGCGGAACCACATCACCCGGAGGCAGCGGAAGCGCGACGACCCCGGGTGGGGGAGGGACACGGACAGGTGCCGGGAAGACGTCCCTGGCTGCCACTGGCAGTTCTCCGTGGGCACCGCTCGCCCTGGGCGGCGGAGTGGCCCTGGTGCTGGGGTCCGGCATGGTCACGGCGTGGATGGGACGCAGGTACACGCGGGTCTGAGTCGTGACGCCGCCTGAGCTCCGGGTACCTGCGATCCGCGGTGGTGGCACAGATGTGATGAGGTCACGTCGTGTGCGCGGAGCGGGTGCTGGTGCCAGGGGAGGGGGGCGGGCTCCGGGCACGGGCGCTCGCACGTTGGACCGTGGAAGTTGCTCCCCGGTCGGAGTGGATCACGAGGACGGTCGCTTGGCCCTGGGACTGAGCGGACTTCGAGCCTCAAACTGAGCGGTGGTTTCAAGGGGTGAGTGCAACACCTGTGTTCATGAACTCTTTG
>JBQEKJ010000284.1:0-3178 GCA_052103835.1 Pauljensenia sp. | reverse complement strand
CCCGCTCCAGAAGCGCGTCCCGGGGCATCCCGTCGAGCCCGACGCGGAGAGCACGCGCGCCAGCACCCAGCTGCGCGCACCCTGGTTCGAGGTCTCCTGCTGCCCGACGAACATCTCCCGCACCCTGGCGTCGCTGGGCGCCTACATCGCTGCCCTCGACGAAGGGGGGATCCGCATCCTCCAGTACACGCCCGCCGAGATCCGCACGCGCCTGGCCGACGGGCGTCCCCTCGCCCTGCGCATCGACTCCGACTACCCCACCAGCGGGAATGTGCGCATCACGGTGCTCCAGGCGCCGCCGGGGTCCTCGACCATCTCCCTGCGCATCCCCGCGTGGGCGAGCGGCGCCCGAGTCGACGGTGCACCCGTTGCTGCAGGCGAGGTCCGCGTGGAGCGGGAGTTCCACGAGGGCGACGTCCTGGAGCTGGACCTGGCTCTGCACCCGCGGGTGACACTGCCCGACGACCGCATCGACGCGGTACGCGGCTGCGTGGCCGTCGAGCGTGGACCCCTGGTGATGTGCGCGGAGTCCACCGAACTCGACGGACGCGACGTCGCCGACATCCTCCTGGACCCCTCCAGCACGTTGCGGGACGAGGGCGACCGCGTGGTCGTCCATGGTGCAGGTGTGCTCCACCGGGAGGCCCCATGGCCCTACTCCACGGCTACGGGTGCGGGTGCGGAGGTGGAGCCGGGTGCGCAGGTGGGCGCGGGAGCCGGCGCAGAGGCACAGCAGCGGGATGACGTCACCGAGGACGCAGCATCGGCCCAGGGCGGGCAGAGCCTGGACCTCGCCCTCATCCCCTACCACCGGTGGGGTGAGAAGGGGCCCTCGACCATGCGCGTGTGGATCCCGACAGTGGCCTCCCTCCCCACGCCCTGACCCCCTCCCGCCGAGGCACGCCCCTCCCGACCCCCGAGGCACGCCCCTTCCGACACCTTCGAGGGCGTGGCCCGCACACTCGGCGAACGGCGGTGTCCTCTCCGAATGGTAGGGGTGAGGCGGGTCGGCCCAGTTCGGCCAGAGGTCCAGCGATCAGCCGCACGCTGCGTCGGGCCTCCGTCCCACGCCGGTCACCACTGACGTCGACCCCGGATTGAGCGGACCTCGACCCCAGAATTGAGCGGACTTCGCCAGGGTGAGGGGTGAGGGTGGAGGTCAGGGGCGCAGCAGGGCGCCGACCAGCATGTCGACGCTGCGCCGGACACGCTCGGGTAGGTCCTCGGGCGCCGCAGTACCCACCAAGGCCTTGATGATGTCGAGGAAGAGGGTGGCGTAGATCGTGTGGGCGACGTCCTCCACTGCGATACGCGCATTGCGGGGACGGGAGCCGTGGAGCCGGAGGACCTCCACGATGGCAGCCTCCACCTGGGAGATGCGCGCCGTGGAGGAGGTTCGTCCCTCCTCCGAGCCGAAGAGCACCTCCTTCTCGTAGGCGACCATGTTGCCCGGGTGGGCCAAGGACTCCTCAGCCAGGGGCTCCAGGATCGCCAGGATCGATTCCTGAACCGTGCGGCCCTGCCTCGCACGCTCGAGCCCCTCCTCCATCCCCTCAGCGATGCGCTGGTTCATGACCTCCACGAGCAGCTCCGCCTTGGTCCCCGTGTGCCTGAAGAGCGTTCCCACCCCCACATCGGCAACTGCTGCGATCTCCGAGGTGGTCACGCCCTCGTACCCGCGTTCTGCGAAGAGACGTGACGCGGCGGCCAGAACACGTGCGCGCCTCTCCTTCTTCTTGCGCTCACGCAGGCCCGGGCGGGGCAGGACGCCGTGCCCGGGGTCCTCGGCAGTGTCCACGTGCGACCCAGTACCTGCGCCCATTGCCGCCCCTGCTCCTGTCCCCACCATGTGCTCCTCGCCCGCCCCTTCCGCCATTGCCCTCACTCCCTGCCCACTCTGGTCGGACCTGCAGGTGGGTTGGAGGAGGGTGCCCCCATCATCCCACATGCGGAGCATGCTCCAAATGGAGTACACTCCGTTTTAAGAGGACGTGCCCGGACCCACCGGGTCGCGCAACCAGGAAGGACGACTGCGATGACACGCAAGGCCTACATGATCGGTACCGGCATCGGGAACCTCGCCGCCGGTATCTACCTGATCCGGGACGGCAAGTGGGACGGGTCCCAGATCACCATGCTCGGGCTGGAGACCCACGGCGCGAACGACGGTGCGGCACTGTCCACCTTCGAGAACGAGTACGGCCACGGGCCGCTCGCCAACTCCCGCGGCTTCCTCAACCGCGGAGGCCGCATGCTCAACGAGGAGACCTACGAGAACTTCTGGGACGTCATGGGCACCGTCCCCTCCCTCGACCACCCCGGGAAGTCCCTGACCGAGGAGATCCTCGACTTCGACCACGCCCACCCCACCCACGACGTGGGCCGACTCATCGACTCCGAGGGCCTGCGCATCAAGGGACCCAACTCCTATGAGCACATGCAGTTCACCAACCGCGAGCGCTACCTGCTCACCAAGCTGATGATGATGCCGGAGTCGCGGGAGTCCGAACTCGACGACATGTCGATCCAGCAGTGGTTCGCCGAGACCCCCCACTTCTTCACGACGAACTTCTGGTGGATGTGGAAGACGACCTTCGCCTTCAAGGAGGCCTCCTCCGTGGCGGAGCTGCGTCGCTACATGAACCGCATGATCCTGGAGTTCTCCCGCATCAACACCCTGGAGGGCGTGACCCGCACCCCCTACAACCAGTACGAGTCGGTGATCCTCCCGATGCGTACCTACCTCAAGGACCACGGCGTCACCTTTGTCACCAACCGCAAGGTCACCGAGTTCGTGTTCGCCGACACCCCCATGCGCGACGAGATCCGGGTGAGTGGCCTGAAGTACGAGAAGGTCGACGAGGACGGCGCCGAAGGCGTCATCGAGATCGGGCCACAGGACCTGGTCTTCGACACCAACGGCTCGATCACGGACTCCACCTCCATCGGTGACATGGACACCGCGATCGTGGAGGACATGCGCTACGCGCCCAGCGCTGCGCTGTGGAAGCAGGCGACCAACAGCTTCTACAACCTGGGCAATCCCGACAAGTTCTTCGGGGACCGCTCCCAGTCGGAGTGGACGAGCTTCACCGTCACCACCTCCGACCACGTGTTCATCAACGAGATCTCCCGACTGACGAAGCAGCTGCCCGGCAACGCGCTCAACACCTTCGTC
>JBQEKJ010000283.1:0-3181 GCA_052103835.1 Pauljensenia sp. | reverse complement strand
CGGGCAGATCACCGAACAGCGCATCCAGCTCGTCGTCCACAATCCGTTTGACTTATGACAAGTCTCAATCATTCAAAAAACAGGGATTGCATCAGTCGGTCAGCAGGATCTCCACCGATCAGACAGCAGCATGTGGAGGACCGCCCTGACTAGACGTTAAACCGAAACTCCACGATGTCCCCGTCCTGCATCACGTAGTCCTTGCCCTCCATGCGCACACGGCCGTGGGCGCGGGCCTCGTTCATCGTCCCGTACTCCACCAGGTCGTCGTAGCTGACGATCTCGGCCTTGATGAAGCCCTTCTGGAAGTCGGTGTGGATGACCCCGGCAGCCTCAGGTGCGGTGTCTCCGCGGTGGATCGTCCAGGCGCGCGATTCCTTGGGCCCGGCGGTCAGGAAGGTCTGCAGACCCAGGGTGGAGAACCCCACGCGCGCCAACTTGTCCATCCCCGACTCACTCTGCCCGGAGTCCTCCAGCATCTCCTGGGCATCCTCGGGCTCCAACTCCACCAACTCCGCCTCGAACTCCGCATCCAGGAAGATGGCCTCAGCCGGTGCCACGAGTTCACGCAGCTGCGCCTGCAACGCCTGGTCCGCCATCCCGCCCTCGTCCATGTTGAAGACGTAGATGAACGGCTTGGCGGTCATGAGCTGGAAGGAGCGCAGGGCCTCCTGGTCCAGCTTCGCGCCCTCCGGCCCGGAGAGGACCTTGCCCTGCTCCAGCAGTGCCAGTGCGGCGCGCGCGGTCTCCAGGACGATGGCCTCGGTCTTCCTGCCGCGCACCTCCTTCTCGAGGCGCGGGATCTGCTTCTCGAGTGTCTGGATGTCGGCCAGTGCCAACTCGGTGGTGATCGTCTCGATGTCACTGGCCGGGTCGACCTTCCCGTCGACGTGCACCACGTCGGGGTCCTGGAAGGCACGCGTCACCTGGCAGATGGCGTCGGCCTCGCGGATGTTGGCCAGGAACTGGTTGCCCAGGCCCTCGCCCTCCGAGGCGCCGCGCACGATCCCGGCGATGTCGACGAAGGAGACGGTGGCGGGCACGACCCTCTCGGAGTCGAACATCTTGGCCAACACATCCAGGCGCGGGTCCGGCAGCGGCACGATGCCCACATTGGGCTCGATCGTGGCGAAGGGGTAGTTCGCGGCGAGCACTGTGGCCCGCGTCAGCGCGTTGAACAGGGTCGACTTGCCGACATTGGGCAGCCCGGCGATTCCGATGGTGAGAGACACCCGGCCATTGTAGGCGGGCGCAGCGTCAGCCTGTGGGCAGGGCCGCGGCAGCCGCCCTCGTCGACGAGGGCGAACCCCCGCCGTCCCCCGCCGGTCTCAGAAGAACATGCTCCAGTTGCCGAAGAGGTCCGACCAGGACGAGAAGAAGCCCTGGGGGCGGTTCGCGATGATGATGACGCACACGCACATCACCGCACTCACCACGGCCAGACCCAGCAGGCGAAAGAGGTAGCCGGGAACCCGTCCGCGGCCACGCCACGCGGTCAACGGTCCCACGCGGACCAGCCCGACCAGCAACCCGGCGAACAGCAGGAGCGATCCCACCAGTGTCCCCCAGCCGTCCAGGGCGAATGCGCGCGCGAGGCCCGACAGGATCGACGACGCTGAGGAGGGCTCCGTCGCACCAGACTGCGAGCCGCCGGACTGAGCTGCACCCGACTGGAGCACTCCCCCGGTCGCTGCCCCATCCAGATCCTTCTGCTCCCACCACTTCAGTGCCAGCGGGAACTGCTTCGACCAGGTCGACCACGAGTGCCCGCCGGCGGGATCCACGTACGTCGTGATGTCATCGTCCCCACCCGCCGCACGAACACTCTTGTCGAGCAGCGTCATGGAATCGGGGTCGTTGCCGGTCCCGGAGAGCCACAGGTTCGCACCCTGCCGGTCCCGATCGGCAATCATGGTCGAGATCGTGAAGGAGTCCTTCACAGACTGGCTGGCAGCCGAGAGAGCGCCGAGCTGCGGGTTGTCGTAGCCGGACATCCCCACTGCTCCCCAGAACTGGTCCTGGTGGCGCAGGTAGAGCACAGGAGCGCAGTAGGCGCCCGCGGAGACACCCGCGATCAACCATCCGCTGCGCATGCCCGAGACATTGGGGAAGTTGGTGCGGATGGACTGGACCAGGTCCTGGGTGACGAACGTCTCCACGGCTGGTTGACCCTGGATGTCGACACAGTTCGGCGGTGCCCCGCCCATGGACAGGTCTGCGACGACGAAGATCGTCGGCTCCAGGTCACCCTGATCCGTGAGTCCACGGATCGCGGAGTCCACGTCGAGCGCCTTGATGACCCCGGAGTCCGAGCCGGGGAAGCCGTGCAGGAAGACGACGACGTCGTAGGTGGTCGCGGACGAGGGCGAGTAGCCCGGCGAGGTCCACACCGTGACGGACCGATCCAGGCCGGAGGCGGGCCCGTTGACCTGCGCACGCCAAGCATTCTCGGTCGGGTTCCAGGAGAAGGCAGTGGTCCATTCAGCAGATCCTGGATGGGCGGAGAGCGAGTCCGGAAGGGGAGTGTCGGAGCCGTCCCCCGCGGCGGAGGCTGCGCCACCACTGGCGCTGGGGCCGGGCAGGGGCACGACGTCGAGGCCACTCTCTGCACCCTGATGGTCACTCAGGGTGCGCCAGATGTCACCGGTGGTCTTGAACCAACCCATACGGGCGTTCGCCGAGGCACCCAGGGTGACCAGGAGGAGTGTGGCCGTGAGCAGCACGGACACCAGCGCCGCAGTCCTGCGCAGGCGGCCTTCGCGGCGGCCGAGCAGCACCGCTGCGACCAGGGCAACCATCAGTGTGACGGCCGCACAGGCCCACACCAGATGGGTCGAGACCAGATTCACCCACACACCTCCCGATCACCGCAGCATCCACTGCGCCACTACCCACTACCCACTCGCACGTTTCCGTGAGAGAGCGTAGCGCCGAGACGCCGGCGCGCTGGTGCGTCGCGCCCCTGGGGGAACAGGTCACGCCGGACGTGGCGCCCGCCCACGGGACGACCGCGTCGCCGGTCCAGTGACCGGACCCCTTCGCCCGCTCGCAGCCGGGAAAGCCCTCAACTCGTGTGGTCGGAGCTCACACGTCGCGGGGCATGGGGTCGGGGGTCAGCCAACCCTCCTGCGGCCAGTTCGGAGCGCAGATTGCGGGGCAGTGCGAAAGTGATCGTCTCCGT
>JBQEKJ010000282.1:1074-3184 GCA_052103835.1 Pauljensenia sp. | reverse complement strand
CAGGACCGCCAGGTCGACGGCCGGGATCCGGTCGAGACCCGGGACCTTCGCGTGATCGGTGATGAGGGCGTCGATGCGGCGCAGGTTGGCCGCGACCCCTTCGATGATGCGTACGGAGTACTCCGGCAGCGGCGTGAGCGCGGCCGTGATGACCTTGCGCTCGCGCAGCAGGTCGGAGAGGACCCGGGGGTCGCGGCCCATGCCGCGCTGGTCGGCCTCGAAGACGACGTCGGCCGCGCGCTTGCGGGCCTTGGTCCGTGAGGTGAAGTGGTGCTTGGACACGGTCAGTCGGTCACACGCCCGGAGTAGGAACCGTCGCGGGTGTCGACCTTCACGCGCGTGCCCTCCTCGAGGAACAGGGGGACCTGGATCTCGTAGCCGGTCTCCAGCGTGGCGGGCTTGGTGCCCGCGGAGGAGCGGTCGCCCTGCAGGCCGGGCTCCGTGTGCGTGATGGTGAGGACCACGGTGGCGGGGAGCTCGATGAAGAGCACCTGGCCGTCGTGCTGGGAGACGATGACGTCCTGGTTCTCGACCATGAAGTTGCGCGCGTCACCGACGACCTCGGCGGGCACGTTGATCTGCTCGTAGGTGGACTTGTCCATGAAGACGTAGTCCTCACTGTCCTGGTACAGGTACGTCATGTCGCGACGGTCCACGGTGGCCGTCTCGATCTTGATACCGGCATTGAACGTGCGGTCGACGAGCTTCCCCGACATCACGTTCTTGATCTTCGTGCGCACGAAGGCCGGTCCCTTGCCGGGCTTGACGTGCTGGAACTCGACGACCTGCCACAGCTGGCCGTCGATGATCATCACGATGCCGTTCTTGAGGTCATTGGTGGTGGCCACAGGTATGCCTTCTCCTCGTCGGTGGTGGACTGCCCGCCAGTCTACATCCCGGCGAGGACCTCCCCCGCGACCGTGGCGGGGGCCACGCCCACGGTGTCGATGCTGGTGTCCGCGAAACGCAGGTACGTGGTTCGCAGGGAGCGGATCATGCGGGTGAGCAGGGCGCGGGGTGCCCCGAGCGCCACTGATCGTGGAGCGTTGAGTCCCTCGCGGCGTGCGAGTTCCGCGGTGTCGACGACCAGCTCCACCACCCGTGTCCCGCCCTGCCGGGCGACGTCGAGCGCGACTGCGACCTCGGGATCGGTGGGCAGGGAGGCCCCCAGCGTCACCACTCCCCCGGCCCCGATGCCTCCCGGTGCCAGGGCGTCCAGGGCAGCGCGACGCTGCAGGTCGGGCAGGCGCGGGTCCCGGGAGACGACGAGGGCGCCCACCGACAGTCCCGTGGTGGTGGCGATGAGGTCATCCGTCTCCACGAGGGCGACCCCGAGCCGGTCCGCGAGGATGCGCCCGATGGTGGACTTCCCGGAACCCGCCACACCGAGCAGGACCAGGGCGGGGGCACCGGACCCTGCAGGCGTGGTGGTCGCGGTCGCGGAGTCAGCGCACATCGATGCCGATCCTCTCCGCCGGTCCCACCAGGTCCCCGGCCCCGACACGTCGGAGGACCGGGTCCTGGAGTCCGTCGAGGAGCACGAAGCGCAGGTGACCGCCCCGCACCTTCTTGTCCGAGAGCATGGCGTCGACCAGGTCCTTCAACGGTGCCCCCGAGTAGTGGGTGGGGAGGCCGAGTGCGGAGAACGCGAGCCTGTGTGCGGCGACCTCGTCCTCCCCGAGCATCCCCAGGTCGTGGGCGAGTTCGGCGGCGAAGACACACCCCACCGACACTGCGTCCCCGTGGCGCCAGCGGTAGCCCTCGCACCTCTCGATGGCATGGGCCAGGGTGTGGCCGTAGTTGAGCACCTCACGCAGGCCGGACTCCTTGAGGTCCTGGCCCACGACGCCGGCCTTGACGTCGACGGAACGCACGACCAGTTCGTGCAGGGTGGGTGAGGTCGGGTCCAGGGCACCGCCGGGGTCACGCGAGAGCAGTTCGAGGATCTCCGCATCCGCGATCAGGCCACACTTGACAACCTCGCCCAGACCGGCACGCAGATCCTCCCCCGGCAGGGTCGACAGCAGGTCGAGGTCCTCGACCACCCGCACCGGCGGGTGGAAGGCCCCCACCAGGTTCGTGCCGCCGGGGGTGATGATCCCGGTCTTCC
>JBQEKJ010000282.1:0-1064 GCA_052103835.1 Pauljensenia sp. | reverse complement strand
CGACCATGCCGAGCAGCGTCGTGGGGGCCTGCACGACGTCCACCCCGCGCAGCCAGGTGGCGGCGATGAAGCCCGCCACATCCGTGGTGGCCCCGCCACCCAACCCGATGACGGTGTCGGTGCGACCCAGGCGCGCCGCACCCGCGGCGTCCCAACCGGCGGCTGCGACGTCGAGGGTCTTGCCCTCCTCGGCGTCCGGGTGGACCAGTGCGTGGACCTCCAGGCCGCGTGTCCCCAGGACCTGCGCGAGGCGTGCCGCCGGGGCGGACACGGACTCCGGGTGGACCAGGAGCACCTTCGTGGCGTCCGGGCGCACACCGTCGGCCACCTGCGCCGTGAGGCCGTGGCCGATGAGCACCGGGTAGGGGGAGGTGCCGCGCACCTGGACGACATCGGGAGCGCCCCCCATGAGGGTCAGGATGTCCTCCACGACACGCGAGACGGGGCGGGAGTCGGAGTGCACGTGGGCGGTGGCGACTCCACGGTAGAGGTGCTCGCGCTCCTCACGCAGTCGACGCAGCGCCACGTCGGGATCGGGGAGCAGCAGGGGCCTGTGGGTCTTGCGCGCCGTGCGACGCAGGAGTTCCTCGTGGGCGACGTCCAGGTGGACGACGCTGTGCCCGCTCAGCAGCTCCCGCACGCGCGGAGTCGTCACGGCCCCCCCGCCCAGCGAGATGACGGCGCGCCGGGTCAGGGCACTCTCCACCGCGCGGGCCTCCATCCCACGGAAGGCGCCCTCGCCCTGCTCGTGGAAGATCTGGGAGATGGGGACACCCTCCTCCTCGACCACGAGGTCGTCGGAGTCGACATGGGGCACACAGAGCCTCGCGGCCAGTGCGCGACCCACCCGGGACTTCCCGGACCCCGGCATGCCGACGAGCACCAGGGGCAGGGACAGGCGCTGCGCGCTCATGCCCGCTCCCCCACCCGGTCCAGGTAGGCGCGCAGGTTGCGCCGCGCCTCGCCCACGGAGTTGCCTCCCGCGTGGTCACCCAGGGCGTCGGCGAGGACGAGGGCGACCTCGGCCTGTGCGATCACCGCACCGGGCACCACCTGGCTCGTGT
>JBQEKJ010000281.1:1299-3194 GCA_052103835.1 Pauljensenia sp. | reverse complement strand
ACGGCGCGCGGCGTCATCGAGGGACTGCTGGCCTCCGTCCCGGTCCCACGCTGATGGCTGTCTCGGGTCGGGCGGCGCTTCTGGTCGCCCTGGGTGTGGTGGCCGTGGTGCTGGTCCCCACCCGCGCCATGGTGTGGGGCTGGGTGGGCCTGGTCGCGGTGGTGTGCCTCATCGACGCGATCGTGGCGCTCTCCCCGCGCGAGTTCCGCATCGAGCGCCGCGTGGCGGGCCCGATCCGCGCCGACGAGACCACGGAGTCAGAGGTCACCGTCTCCAACCCGACCCGACGCGGCGCCCACGTCGACGTGCGTGACGCCTGGGTTCCCTCCCTGCACCCCTCGCCGGGGCGGCACCGCGTGGCCCTGCCCGGCGGTGGGTCCGTGAGTGTCTCGACGCGGCTCTCCCCGGAGCGTCGCGGCAAGCGCCGGGCGGACTACGTGACGATCCGCGTGTGGGGGCCACTCGGACTCGCCGCGCGCCAGGTGTCCGTGGCCGTGCCCGCGACCCTGGCGGTGCTGCCGGAGTTCCGCTCCCGGCGCCTCCTGCCCTCTCGCCTGGCGCGCCTGCACGAACTGGAGGGTTCCACCGCGACGATCCTGCGTGGCCCGGGCACCGAGTTCGACTCCCTGCGCGAGTACGTGCGCGGCGACGATCCCCGCGACATCGACTGGCGTGCCTCCGCACGCTCCCGCGACCTGGTGGTGCGCACGTGGCGCCCGGAACGCGACCGGCACGTGGTCCTCGTCCTGGACACCGGCCGCGCCTCGGCCCTGCTGCTGGGTGCGCCCGGCGCCCACGTCAGCGCTTCGGCGCTGCCACCCATCCCGGCGGGTTTCTCCCCCGCCCTCCGCCTCCCGCTCGCTTCCGGCATCGACGAGGGCGGCCACGACCCTTCAGCCGCGCCGGTGGACCTGCTGGACCTGGGCGTCGCACCCCGGTTGGACGCGGGCATCGAGGCGGCATTGCTGCTGGCCGCCCTGGCGGACCGGGCCGGCGACAACGTGCACCTCGTGGCGATCGACCGTCAGGTCCGGGCCCGGGTCTCGGGTGTGCGCGGGGCGGGACTGATGCGCCAGATCGCGGACTCCCTGACCGATGTGGTCCCCGATCTCCAGCCCGTCGACTGGGAGCTGGTGACGGCAGAGGTGCGTCGCACGGTCCACCACCGAGCGCTCGTCGTCCTGGTCACCGAGGTGCCACCTGTGGGTGCTGATCCCGACTTCCTCCAGGCGGTCTCGGAACTGTCCTCCTCACACCTGGTGGTCGTCGCCTCGGCGGCCGACCCCGAGGTGGCCCGGCTGGCTGCGGGACGTGGGGATGCGGAGTCCGTGTACGCTTCGGCGGCCGCCAGCTCGACCCTGCACGAGTCCCGGGTGGGGGCACGCGACGCGGAGCGCGCAGGCGCCCTCGTCCTCGACACCGACGCCGGCCTGCTGGCCGCGCGCCTGTCGGACACCTACATCACCCTCAAGAAGCAGGGGCGACTGTGATCGGCGCCTCCGGGCGCTGATCGCGCCCGGTGGACGGGGTGGTCCATAGTGGACGGGTGAACGAAGTGCTCGGAATTCACCCGTGGCGGATCGCGGCCAGGGCCCTGCTGGTCGGCCTCGTCTCCGGCGTCCTCGCGATCCTCTTCCGGGCGCTCATGGAGGCGTGCCTGGACCTGGCGCGCAGAATCGCCCCACTCCTGCGTGAGGACTGGCGCGTCACCGCGGCGTGGGTGGTCGCGGCGGGCCTGGCCGTCGCGGCCCTCACGGTCCTGCTGAGGTGGGAACCGGACGCCGGCGGGTCCGGGATCCCGCAGGTCAAGGGCGTGATCCAGGGGCGTCTGGGGCTGCGTCCCCTGCGCGTCCTGGTCGTGCGCTTCCTGGCCGGGGCACTGGCGGGGGTCTTCG
>JBQEKJ010000281.1:0-1273 GCA_052103835.1 Pauljensenia sp. | reverse complement strand
CCTGTCCCTGGGACGCGAGGGCCCCAGCATCCACATCGGTGCCTCCGGCGGCAAGCTCGTGGCCTCCTCCATGCGGGCGGACGAGGTGACGACCGACTACCTGGTCACCGCGGGCGGTGCGGCGGGACTGGCGGCGGCCTTCTCCGCACCGCTGTCGGGTCTGTTCTTCGCCCTGGAGGGCCTGCACCGGTCCTTCTCCCGGCCCGTCATGCTGGCGGCCGCGGCAGGGGCCTTCCTGGCCGGGGGGCTGGCCAGCGCCGTGTTCGGACTGACGCCGATCCTCGCGTTCTCCACCCTGCAGCCCCTGCCCATCGGCGACTACCCATGGATGGTGGCCATCGGAGTGGTCTCCGGCCTCACCGGTGTCGCGATGACCCGGGGTCTCCTCGGCTTCCAGGACCTCTACGCCCGCGTCCCGGTGCCGGCACGTCTCGGCGTGGCGCTGGGGATCGCCATCGTGGTCCAGATGACCGTCCCGGACCTGCTGGGAGGTGGGGAGAACCTCATCGCCCTGGCACAGCGGGCCGGTACCGGCCTGGGGGTCCTCGCACTGCTGTGGGTCGGCAAGGCGCTGTTCACCATGACGAGTTTCTCCTCGGGGGTACCCGGGGGCATCTTCATGCCGATCCTCACTGTCGGCGCCCTCTCCGGCGCAGTGGGTGCGGGTCTGTGGGCCCGGGCCGATCTCCTGCCGGCAGGAGCCGTCCCGGTCGCCGCGGTGGCCGCAATGGCCGGAGCGCTGGCGGGCAGCGTGAAGAGCCCCCTGACGGCGATCATGCTCACCGTGGAGATGGTCGGCAACGTCCAGCACATCCTCCCCGTGGCACTGTGCGCCTTCACAGCCCTGGGCGTCGCGGACCTGGTCGGTTCACCCGACATCTACGGGGCACTGCTGCGCCGCCGGATCGCCGCCGCCCACCACGGCGTCACCGCCACGCGCGCGGCGCGCCCGGGACACGGAGCCTGACCGGGCGCAGCGCGGTGGCCCCGGGCGCGCCACGGTGGACGTGGTGACCTCAGCCGGCCACGGGCACGGCATACCCGGCATCGCTGTGCAGGTCCTCGGCCTCCCCCGCCCGTGCCGCACGTCCTCCCACCACGAGGATGTGGACCCACACCCCTGCTGTGACCGCCGCCCCCAGGCCGACCTTGACCCACACGGGCAGGTCGGAGGGGGTGACGAACCCTTCCAGGATCCCCGACACGAAGAGCAGCACGACCAGTCCCAGGGCGATCGTGACCATTGCCCGCCCGGTCGCTGCCACCGCCTGCA
>JBQEKJ010000280.1:0-3201 GCA_052103835.1 Pauljensenia sp. | reverse complement strand
CCGGGGGTGGGGACTTCCTTGTCGCTCATCGCGCTCCTCCTGTGGACGGTGTCCGTCGTCGCGGACGGTGGGCCGGCCTAGGTACCGGTACAGCTTCACTCTACGGTGACCCCGCGCACAGGGCCCGCCGAGGGGCCGGGAAGTCCGTGCAGGCCATGGGTCCGGATGCGGGAGGACGCTCAGGCCGTCAGGCCGAGACGTCGCAGCGCATGGGCCAGTCCGTCCTCGTCGATGTCGTCGGTGACCAGGTCGGCGACCTCCTGGACTGCCGGGGAGGCGTTGCCCATGGCGACCCCGATGCCGGCAGCCCCCAGAGCCTCGATGTCGTTGACGGAGTCGCCGATGGCAACCGTCCTGGTCAGTGGAATGCGCAGGTGCTCGGCGAGGCCGACCAGTGCGCTGCCCTTGTCGACTCCGGAGAGGAGGATCTCGCAGGTGGTCCCGGAAGCTGCCTCCACGGAGCCCGAGATCGTCCTCACCCGTCCCCTCGTCACGCGTGGGACGACGTCGGGGTCGAGCGTCCGGCCCGTGGGCACCATGAAGATCCCTTTTGAGGCGGAGTCCGGAAGGACGTGGCACACGGCCTTGCTGACCTGGTGCAGGTAGGGCGTCCAGTCGTCGTCCGGATCCGCATCCTCCGCACCCGCGGCACCCGTGAACGCCTCCATGAAGGACTCACTGGGGTGGAGCCGGGTGGGGGTCTGCCACGCCCAGGGCAGGTCCTGCCCGTCGAGCCAGGAGCTGACCACCCTGAGGTCCTCCCCGGAGATGCGGTGGTCGGAGACGATGTGCTCACCCATTCGGGTGAAGGCACCCGCCCCTGCGATGATCCCCTCGAAACCGAGGTCCCAGACCCACGGGTAGATCTCCGGCAGGGAGCGGCCCGTGCACAGGACGAAGACGTTGCCGGCGTCGATGCCTGCGCGCACGGCCTCACGGCTGGACTCGGGCACTTCCTGGCGGGAGTTGATGAGGGTTCCGTCGATGTCGACACACACAAGGCTGGGGGGCATGTGCCCAGCGTATCGGGATCTGGATCGGGTCCACCGGGGCCTCCACTCCCGATCCGCTCAGTCCCGCGCCGGGTCGACACGCGAGATGAGCCAGCGTGCCGCCGCCATGACGCCCATCGCGGCCAGCACCGGCAGCCACAGCAGTGGTGTGAGCGGGGCGGTTCCGAAGAAGCCGGAGACGAGAGGCGTGTAGACGATGATCCCCAGGATCCCGACCGCCAGCAGGCACGCCACCCAGAATCGCCTGTTGGTCAGCTGGTGGCGGCTGAGGATGCCGTGGACGCTGCGCCGCTGGACGATGTTGACCAACTGGGACATGAGGATCGTGGCGTAGGTGACGGTGGTCGCGGCAGCCACCTGGGTCGCGTCGCCCCGGCCGACGGCCATACCCTGGAGGGGGAAGGCCACCAGGAACGCGCCGATGGCCAGGGCACCCATGACGGTTCCCGTCGCCAGCACGTCCCCCAGGGCCCGTCGGTCCAGGATGCGGGAACGGGGGTCACGGGGCGGGCGGTGCATGTTCTCACCCTCGGCGCGATCCGCCCCCAGGGCGGAGATCGGGATGATCTCACCCAGGACGTCGATGGCGAGGATCTGGAGGACGTTGAGTGCCAGGGGCAGCCCCAGCAGGGCGGTGAGGACCAGGCTCACCATGTTCACCACGAACTCCGCGATGTTCGACGCCAGGCAGGAGAGGACCCCACGGGAGATGTTGGTGTGGATGGTGCGGCCCTGGCTGACGGCCTCGACCAGGGTGGCGAAGGAGTCGTCCAGGAGCACCACCTCCGCGGCATCCTTGGCGACGTCGGTCCCGGTGCGCCCCATGGCCACCCCGATGTCGGCGTGGCGTAGGGCGGGAGCATCGTTGATGCCGTCCCCGGTCACCGCGACCACCTCACCGGAGGCGCGCACCAGGGAGACGATGCGCATCTTGTCCTCGGGCGCCACCCGGGAGAAGATCACCCCTCCGGCCAGTGCCGCGGAGAGCACCTCCGCATCGGGCATGGCCCCCAGCTGGTCACCGGTGATGACGCGTGGGTCCGTGCCCGGCGCGCACAGGCCGGCCTGCCGGGCGATGGCCTCGGCCGTGGGTGCGGAGTCACCGGTGACGATGTTGACGCGGATGCCGGCCCCCCGCGTGCGCGCCATGGCTGCCGGGACCTCCTCGCGCAGGGGGTCGCGCATGGAGACCAGGCCGAGCAGGATCAGGTCCTGCTTGATCGCGGCGCTGCCCACCCGCTCGTCGGCGGCCGAGGCGGGATCCACCTCGCGCACGGCCAGGGCGAGGTTGCGCAGCGCACGGGAGGCGAGTTCGCGGTCACGCGCCAGGAAGTCGCGGCGGTCCTCCTCGGTGAGGGGACGCACGTGGTCGCCGTCGAGGACGCGGGTGGCCACGGCCAGGACGGTCTCGGGGGAACCCTTCGTGCAGGCGAGGCAGTGCCCGCCACCGTCGCTCCCGTGCCCGGGCACCGGGGCGGATCCGTCACCCGGTGGTGGGCCGGGCAGGGGGTCGGGGGAACGCCGGATCGACGTCATCCGCTTGCGGGTGGAGTCGAAGGGGAGTTCGCGCACCAGCGGCTCGCGGGCATCCGCGTCCCCGGCATCCACACCTCCCTTCGCCGCAAGGGGGAAGAGAGCCCCTTCGGTCGGGTCCCCGATGACGTACCAGTCCCGGTGGGCGCTGTCGGGGGGCAGCAGGCGGGCGGTGGAGGCGAGGATGCCCGCGCGCAGGAAGACCGTGGTCCAGGCATCGGGGACGAGGGCGGCGCCGGTGGCGTGGTCGAGGATGCGCCCTCCGGGCGAGTACCCCGTGCCGGTGACGTCCAGTGATCGCCCCCGACCATGACCTGGACCACGGTCATCTCGTTGCGGGTGAGGGTGCCCGTCTTGTCCGTGCAGATGACGCGCGTGGCTCCCAGGGTCTCCACCGCGGAGAGCTTCTTGAGGAGTGCGTGCTTGCGGGCCAGTGCGGCCGACGCCTGGGCCAGGGAGGTGGAGACCTCGGCCGGCAGGCCCTGGAGGACCAGTGCGCAGGCCAGCCCGACGGCGAAGAGGACAGCCTGGCGCAGCGGCATCTGTGCCTGCACCGCCCACACGAGGAGTGCCAGGGACAGGACCACCACGGCGACCCCGACGATGCGGGCGATCCGCGCCATCTCGCGCTGCACGGGGCTTGGGGTGGAGGGGG